>JAKBCB010000206.1 GCA_021808185.1 Pseudomonadota bacterium | reverse complement strand
GACCCCGCCATGCCCCCGCGCGAGACGCCGCGCCCGGCGAGCGACGTGCTGTTCCTGCACGGGTTGCTGGAAGGGATCGCAAGGCTAGAGGCATTAGCCTTCGCCCGCCTCGCGGAATTGGGCGCGCCGCCGCTGCGCCGGCTGCGCACCGTCGGCGGCGGTGCCCGCAACCCAGCCTGGACGGCGCTGCGCGCGCGCATCCTGGGCGTGGAGATGGCGCCCGCCCGGTCCGAGGACGCGGCGGTGGGCGTGGCGGCGCTGGCGCTGCGGGGCGTGGCGGCATGATGCGCCCGTCGGTGCTGGAAGACCTGCTGCCGCGCTACGACGTGTTCCTGCTGGACCAGTTCGGCACACTGCACGACGGCACCGCCCCCTACCCCGGCGTGCCCGAGGCCCTGCGCAAGCTGCGCGCGGCGGGAAAGCGGGTGGTGCTGCTCTCCAACTCCGGCAAGCCGGCGCGGGACAATCTGCAACGCCTGTCCCGCCTCGGCCTGCCCGCCAGCCTGTTCGACGGCGCGATGACCTCGGGCGAGGTGGCGCTCGCGCTGCTCGCCGCCGGGCGGATCGCGGCGGCGCGCGGCGCGCGGCGCTGCCTGTTGCTGGAACGCGACGGCGACGGCCGCCTGCTCGAGGGCGTGGGCCTCGCGGCGGTCCCGGCGGCCGAGGCGGAACTGGTGGTGATCGCCGGCAGCGAGGGGGAGCGGCGGTCCCTCGCCTCCTACGAGGCGGAACTCGCGCCGCTGGCCCGCGCGGGCGTGCCGGCGCTGTGCCTGAACCCGGACCGCACCATGTTGACCCCGCGCGGCCCGGCCTTCGGCGCCGGGGAGATCGCCGCGATGTATCAGCGGCTCGGCGGCGCCGTCACCTGGATCGGCAAGCCGTATCCGGCGATCTACGCGGCGACGCTGGAATCGCTCGGGAACCCGCAGCGCGCGCGGGTGGCGGGGATCGGCGACAGCATCGAACACGACATCGCCGGCGCCAACGCCGCCGGCTGCGCGGCGTGGCTGGTCCGCACCGGCATCGCCAGCGGCCTCGACGACGCCGCGATCCTGTCCGAGTGCCGGCGGCACGGCGCAACAATCGACGGAATCCTGCACCGGCTTTCCTGAGCACGGGGGCCTGATTTTCCCGTTGCCACGCAGGTCGCCGCCCGCACAGACTCAGGCACGCCCACGACGGTGAGGACGCCATGAAAATCGGATTCAACCTGCTGCTCTGGACCGGCCACGTGGACGACAGCCACCTGCCGCACATCGCGGCGCTGAAGGCGGCCGGCTACGATGGCGTGGAGGTTCCGATGTTCGGCGGCGACACCGCGCATTATCAGCGCCTGGGCCGCCAGATCCGCGACATGGGGTTGGAAGTGACGGCGATCACGCTGATCCCCGATGCCGAGCGCAACCCGCTGAGCGACAACCCCGCGCATCGCCGCGCGGCGGTGGATTGGCTGAGCGGGGCGGCGGAATGGGCGGCGGCGCTGGGCTCGCCGATCCTGTGCGGGCCGATCCATCAGCCGCTCGGGCTGTTCACCGGCGCGCCACCCACCGATCTGGAGAAGGGGCGACTGGCCGAAGTGCACCGCGCGACGGCGGAGAACGCCGCCAGGCTCGGCATACCGGTGGCGGTGGAATATCTGAACCGGTTCGAGGCCTACATCCTCAACACCATGGCCGACGCGCTGGCGCACGCCAAGCGCGTGGACCACCCGAATTTCGGCGTGATGCACGACACCTTCCACGCCAACCTGGAAGAAAAAGACCCGGTCGGCATCATCTATCAGGCCGCGCCGATGCTGCGGCATGTGCATATCTCGGAGAACGATCGCGGCACGCCGGGGCGCGGGCACATCGCGTTCGGCCCGCATTTCAAGGCGCTGCGGGCGGTGGGCTACGATGGCTGGCTGACCATCGAGGCGTTCGGCCGCGCCCTGCCCTCGCTCGCGGCGGCAACGCGGGTATGGCGCGATTTTTTTCCGACGCCAGACCAAGTGTATCTGGAAGGCATCAAGCTGATTCGCGAAGGATGGGCGGCGGCCGCCTGAGGCCGCTACTCCGGCGGTGAGATGTAGTAGCCGTACAGCTTCGCCATCCCGAGCGACAGCAGGGTGACGATCGCGAAGGCGACCACAATGACGATGGCCGCGATCAGCACCGAGCGCCACGTCTTGCCCGGCTGCGCCAGCGGCACGAGGTTGAAGGCAAGGCCAACGATGACGATGGCGGCGGCGCCGAGGGTGAACAGGTCGAGCGAGAACGGCTGAAAGATCAGCACAAGCGCCAGCAGGCTGGCACCGACGATGCCGAATTCCAGCGTGCGCGCCTGTCGTTCGCTCATGCCGCGCCGCGGCGGTGGCGGGGCGTTCATCGCACCAGATCCCCCTTCTCGTCGAACACATGCAACTGCCCCGGCTTGCAGCGCACGCCGACAACCTCGCCGACCGCCACGCGTGCGGTGTGCGGCACGACGCAGCGGATGTCGGCCCCGTGCTCGACCAGATGCAGCAACATCTCCGCCCCCATCGGCTCGACCAGATCCACCGTCGCGTGCAGCCCGTCCGGCGTGGCGGGGGCCACGAGTTCGAAGCTGCGCGGCCGCACCCCCAGCGTCACCTGGCTGCCAGCGGTCAGATGCACAACGGCACGCTCGACGATGGCGGAGACGGTCTCCCCCAACAGATGGAATTTGGCGATGGCGCCGCCATCCGCGCCGTGCGCCGCCTCGACCAGGGTTGCCGGCAGCAGGTTCATTTGCGGCGTGCCGATGAAGCCCGCGACGAACAGATTGGCCGGACGCGAGAACAGATCGTGCGGGCTGGCCACCTGCTCGATGCGTCCGGCGCGCATCACGGCGATGCGGTCCGCCATCGTCAATGCCTCGATCTGGTCGTGCGTGACGATGACGGTGGGCTTGTCGAGCTGTTCGAGCACTTCCTTGATCTGCGTGCGCATGGTCTGGCGCAACTGGATGTCGAGCCGGCTGAGCGGTTCGTCGAACAGGAAGCAGGTCGGCGTGCGCACGATGGAGCGCCCGACAGCGACGCGCTGCTTCTCGCCCTCGCCCAACTGGTGCGGGCGTCGCCTGAGGATGCCTTCCAGCTCCAGCACCTTGGCCACGCGGGCGATGCGTTCGGCGATCTGCGCGCGGCCCAGCCCCTCGGCGTGCAGCGGATAGGCGAGGTTCTCCTCCACCGTCAGGCTCGGGTACAGGGCATAGAACTGGAAGGCCATGGCGACGTTGCGCTCACGCGCGGGCAGGTCGTTGACGCGCTTGCCGGCGATGGTGATCTCGCCTTCGCTCGCGAAATCCAGCCCCGCGATCATGCGCAGCGTCGTGGTCTTGCCGCAGCCGGACGGGCCGAGCAGGCACATCACCTCGCCGGCCTCGATGTGCAGATCGACGGAATCGACGGCCAGCAGGCTCTGGAACCGCTTGGTGACGCGGTGCAGACGGACCTCGGTCTGGGTTTCGGACATGCGCGGTCCTCTCAGCGGCGGATGGTGCCGAAGGTGACGCCGCGCAGAAGCTGATTCTGCAACGCGAACGTGACCAGCACGACGGGAATGATGAACAGCGTCTCCAGCGCCGAGAGCAGGCCCCAATCGACCCCCATCGAGCCGCCGATGGTGCGCACGATCTGCACCGGCACGGTGCGCGTCTGCGTGCCGCTCAGCAGCAGGGCGAAGACGAACTCGTTCCAGGTCAGGATGACGGCGAACACGAAGGTGGCGGCGAGGCCCGCGTACACCTGCGGCAGGCAGATCTTCTTGAACACGCGCCACTCGCCGCTGCCGTCCATCCGGGCCGCGTCCTCGATGTCGCGGTCCAGATCGTCGAAGAAGCTTTTGACCATCCAGATCGAGAACGGCAGGTTGAACGCGGTGTAGAGCGCGATGATGCCGACATACGTGCCGGACAGGCCGAAGATGCGGAACAGCACGAAGATCGGGATGATGGCGATGATCGGCGGCATCATGCGCGTCGTCAGGATCATGAACAGATAGGTCTCGTTGCCGCGCAGCGGGAAGCGGGAAAACCCGTAGGCGGCGGCGGTGCCGATGATGAGGGCGAGCAGCACGCTGGTGCCGCCGATGAACATGCTGTTGAAGAAATACAGGCCGAATCCGGTCGCCTCGGCATCACCGCCCTCGACGCTGACGCGGTAGAACACCGAGACGAAGTTCGACAGCGTCGGCGCGAAGACGAACTTGACCGGCCACGAAAGCGCGTCCTGCCGTGTCTTGAAGGCGGTCAGGATGATGAACAGCACGGGGAAGAAATAGATCAGGCTGATGACCGCAGCCCCCAGCGTGCGGCCCCAGCCGCCGGTGCCGATGGCGCGGAATTGGCGCTTGCTCATGGGATGCTCGCTCTCATTCGCCCGAGGCGCGGCCGCGGAACTGGATCGCATAGAGATACAGGCTGGTCAGCACGATCACCCCGAACAGCACGATGTAGCCCAGTGCCGAGGCGCTGCCGGTGCGGAAGTAGTTGAAGGCGACACGGAACAGATAGACGGAGATGGTCTCGGTCGATGTGCCGGGCCCGCCCTCGGTCAGCACGTACGGCACGTCGAAGATCTTGAACGTCTCGATGGTGCGGAACAGCAGCGCCAGCAGCAGCAGGCTGCGGATATAGGGAAAGGTGATGGTGCTGAAGCGCCGCCAGGCGCTCGCGCGGTCGATCTCGGCGGCCTCGTACAGATATTTCGGCACGCTGACCAGGCCGGCCAGCACCAGCAGCATCACGAACGGCGACCACATCCAGGCATCGGCGAAGATGATCGCAAGCGTCGCCTTCACCGGCGTGTCGAGGATCACGAACGGTTCGTCCACGCCCGTCAGCCAGTAATGCACCGTCTGCACCGAGCGCGGGATGAAGCCGAAGGTCGGCTCGTAGAACAGCCGGAAGAACACACCGACGGCGGACAGCGACAGCATCATCGGCGCCAGCACCAGCATCAGCAGGTAGCGGCGCAGCGGGAACTCCTTGGCGAACAGCAGCGCGAGCAGAAAGCCCACCACCAGTTGCAGCGCGACGCTGCCCAGCACGATGACGGCGGTGTTCTGGAACCGCCCCCATACCTCCGGGTCGGTGAACAGATCGGCGTAGTTGCCGAGGCCGTTCCAGCGCGGAGGGCGGTTGATGTACTTGGCGTTGTACGAAAAGAAGCTCAGTCCGTACGACCACAGCAGCGGAAAGATGTTGACCAGCACGAGCGTCACGATGGCCGGCGTGATGAGCAGAGGCCCGCGCCGCTCGGGCGCCAGCAGCCAGCCGAGGAACCCACGCGCGCCGCGCGCGGGCGGGGCCGCGGCGATGGCCGCTTGCGGGGTGGGAAGCGGGGTCGAGGACGTCATGCCGGGGAACCGTTGCGTCGATAGGTCGGAAAAGCGGGCCGCCCGCTTGCGATGCGGCGGGCGGCCCCGGTCTTCAGGCGGCGCGGATCACTTGATCCGGCCATCTTCCTTCAGCGTCTTGTCCTGGAACGCGGCCACCGTATCCAGCGCCTGCTTGGCGGAGATCTGGCCGGTGATCGCCTTGTCGAACTGCTCCTGCTGCTCGGTCAGCAGCGGGAAGAATTCGGGGATGTGCCAGATGTCCTTCTGCCACTGGATATTGTCCGCGAAGGCGCGGCTGTACGGCGACCATGTGCCGTAGGCCGGGTCGTTCAGCACGCTGAGCATCCCGCTCTCGCCGCCGCCTTCCTTGACGAACTTCACCTGCACCGGCGTGGACAGCCACCACTTCACCACGTCGAGGGCTTCGTGGACGACTTCATCGCTGTTCCAGGTGGTCAGCACGAAGGGCTGGCCGCCGATATTGGCGAAGCGGTTGATCGAGCCGTCGGCCTTGCGCGCGCCGGGCGCCTGCGCGAAGGCGCTGCGGTCGGCGACCTTCGATGCTTTCTTGTCCATCACCGGCCCGGCCACGCCGACCCAGTCCACCACGGCGGCGACCTTGCCCTGCATGTACAGGTCCTGGACCACGAAAATGTCCATCTGCCCGGTCTTGGCCACCGGCGGCGCCCATTTCAGCAGATCGAGGTATTGCTCGAACGCCTTGACGGCGATCGGCGAGTTCACCACGCCGGCGGCGGGCTTGGTGCTGGTCTCGTCCCAGATGTCTCCGCCGTAGTCCCACACCATGCTGTTGATCTGCATGGAGGAGAAGTCGTAGCCCTTGCCCGCCTGGTAGGCGACACCATAGAAATCGTCATCGGCCACGCCATCGCCGAGCGCCGCGCCCTTCTTGCGGGTGAAGAATTCGCCGATATTGCCCCACTCGTTCCAGTCAACATCCTGCCACTCGTGATAGTAGCACGGCAGCGCCTTGTGGTACTTCGCCTGGAACGCCGCACGCTCCTTCTTGTTGCAGAACAGATCGGTGCGGTAGAAGGTAACAAGGTTGTCCGGGAACTGCGGAAATCCGTAGTAGTTGGTGGATTTGTACGGATAGCTGGAGGACGTATCCTTCAGCACCTGATGCATGTCGGCGATCACCGCCTGCAGTTCAGGATCGGCCTCGATGTATTTGTTCAGCTTCAGGTAGTGGCCGCCCTCGACGAAATCGCCCATCCACTGGCTGTCGGTGACGATCATCTGGTATTTCTTCTCGCCCGAGCTGAGCGAGGCGGCAACGCGCTGGTAGAAGCTCGGCCACGGGATGAAGTCGATGACCAGTTTGACGTTGTTGCCGCTTTTGGCCTTGTAGGAGCGGTTGAACTCCTCCTGC
>JAKBCB010000205.1 GCA_021808185.1 Pseudomonadota bacterium | reverse complement strand
CCATCAAGCGTGCCCATTCGCACGCCGTGGCACTGGGACAGGTGCGGAAAATCCTCAAGGAACTGCGGCTGACCGCGGTGATCGAGGCCGATACCGCGGGCGCCGCCGAGCAGGTCGCCGCGTGGAACAACCCCGAGGACTGCGCCATCGCCTCCTCGCTGGCGGCGGAGTTGTTCGGCTTGCAGATCATGCGCCGCAATGTCGAGGACGCGGCGCACAACACCACCCGCTTCTACATCGCCGCCCGCGCCCAGGCGCCGCACGCGCCGGACGAGCCGAACCTGATGACGACATTCGTCTTCCGCGTGCGCAACGTGCCGGCGGCGCTGTACAAGGCGCTCGGCGGCTTCGCCACCAACGGCGTCAACATGACCAAGCTGGAAAGCTACATGCTGGACGGGCAGTTCTCCGCGACGCAGTTCCTCTGCGACGTGGACGGCCACCCGGAACAGCCGCCGCTGCGCCGCGCGCTGGAAGAACTGGCGTTCTTCTCGCGTGAGTGCCGCATCCTGGGCGTCTATCCGGCCGCGCCCTTCCGCCTGACCATGGCCAACGGGGACTGAGCGGCTCGGCGCCCGCCCGGCCTCAGGCCGCGCGTTCGGACAACAGATAACCCATGCCGCGCGCGGCGCTGATCGTCACCCGCGCGCCGGCGTGATCCAGCCGCCGCCGCACGCGTGAGACCGCCGCCTCGATGGCGTTGGACGAGACCTCCTCGGCGAAGCAGTACACCGCCTCCTCCAGGGTGCGCTTGGCGACGGGGCGGGCGCGGTTGCGCATCAGCGTTTCCAGCACCGCGATCTCGCGCCGCGTCAGTTCCAGCGCGTCCCCGCCCACCTGCACAGCGCGCGCGTTGGTATCGAGCGAGATGTTGCCGATCGACAGCACGCGGTTGAGCACGTTGGGCGGCCGGCGCAGCAGCGCGCGCACCCGCGCCAGCAGTTCGTCGGAGGAGAACGGCTTGACCATCACGTCGTCCGCGCCCTGATCGAGCACGTCCACCCTGCGTTCCAGATCGGTGACCTGGGTGCCCACCAGCACCGGGATGCCCAGGCCGCGCTGGCGCAACTCGCGCAACACGGTCGCGCCATCGGCGTCCGGCAGGCGCAATTCCAGCAGCACCAGATCGTAGCTGGCCGCCGCCAGCGCCTCGCGCGCCTCGCGCGCGGTGCCGACGGCATCGACCGCATATCGGGCACCCGTGAACAGGCCGACCAGGAGTTGCCGCAGCTTCGCGTTGTCATCGACCACAAGGAGACGCATCGGAACCTCCGGGGCAGCTATGTACACATTTGTTGTGGGAAATTTTCCCACATCCGGATAGTGTCGCAGCGCCCCGGCGTCGTCAAGCAGCGCCGGATGGTTGCGATGTTATTTTTGTGGGCGACTTTCCCACGCGCCTACCCTAGGCTGGAACCATGTCGGAACGTACCGTCAGCCCTGTGCCCGATCTGCTGCTGCGCACGCTCGCCCGGCTGCTGCGCCCGCTGGTCTCACTGCTCATCCGCAGCGGCGTCACCTATCCTGTGACGGCCGATCTCCTGCGCGACCTGTATGTTGACGTGGCCTTGCGGGACATCCTCACCGACGCAAAGGCGCGCACCGACAGCCGGGTCAGCCTGCTCACCGGCGTGCACCGCAAGGAAATCCGCCGCCAGCGGGCAACGCCCGGGGGTGACGAGGGCACGCCGGAGGTTGTCACGCTCAGCAGCCAGATCATCGCCCGCTGGCTCGGCGCGGCACCCTGGGCGGGTGCCGGCGGCGTGCCGGTGCCACTGCCCCGCGCCGCACCCGACGGCGCGCCCTCGTTCGACGGGCTGGTGGCGTCGGTCACCAAGGACGTGCGCCCGCGCGCCGTGCTGGACGAGTGGCTGACCCAGGATCTGGTGCGGCTCGACGCGCAGGACCGCGTGGTGCTCAACGTCGACTCGTTCGTCCCGCGCCCCGGCCGCGACGAGCAGATGTTTTACTTCGGCCGCAATCTGCACGATCATATCGCCGCGGCGGCAGCCAACGTCAGCGCCGTCGCCAAGGCACCGTTCCTGGATCGGAGCGTGCATTACGATGCCCTGCCGGTGGCAGCGGCCGAGCAACTGGAAGCCATGGGGCGCGAGGCAGCGGTTCGGATGCTGCTCGACATCAATCGCCGCGCGATGGAACTCGCGGAGGCGCACGACCCACCGACGGGTCCGACCCGAAGGGTGAATCTCGGCGTCTACCTGTATGCGGAGGACGAAGCGTCGGCACCCGCCGCCCCATCGGGCGCCACGCGGCCGCACGAGCCGGAACCCCAGCCGTGACCGCACGCATGGCATCGCTCGCGGCGCTGCTGTTGGTCGCCGCGTGTGTGGCGTCCGCGCCCCCGCCGGCGGTCCAGGCGTTCGCGCCCGCCATGGCGGCAGGCAAATCCTGCCACATCGATTCGGGCGCCGTGACCGTCACCGCCGATCGCGGCATCGGCGGCACTGGCATCGGCGGCGGCGGCGCTGGCAGTGTCGGCCGCCTCGCCGATCGTGGCATCGGCGGCACCGGGATCGGCGGCGTGGGCCAACTGCGCGGTTTGCCCTCCGGCAGCGTCGAGCGCGGCGGCGGCGGCACCGGCATCGTCGGCGTCATCACTGGCTTCGGCAGCGTCTGCGTCAACGGCTTCGAGGTGGAACTGGATCGTCCGGCGCGGCTGACCGTCGATGGCGCCACCGAGGCGTCCGAGACGCTGCGCGTGGGCGATGTCGTGGTCGTCGAGACCAGCGGATCGAAGACCGGCCTGCAAGCGGTCAGCATCGGCGTGCGCCATGAGGTGTCCGGCCCGATCACCCGGACCGCCGCCGACGGCAGCTGGTTCGAAGTGGCCGGGCAGCGCGTCGTCCTCGCGCCCGGTACAAGGCTGCGCGCCGATGCGCGGGTCGGCGCCTGGGTCGAGGTCAGCGGCCTGCGCGACCCGGCGGAGACCATCCACGCCAGCCGCGTGGACGCCCGCGCGCCGGGCAATGTCGAGGTGGCCGGCGTCGCGCGCAACGTGGGCGGGGTGTGGCGGATCGGGCGGTTGCCGCTCGCCCTGCCGCCCAAGCTGGTGCCCGGCGCGGGCCGCGTCATCGTCGGCGGCGCGGTTGCCGGCGGCGTGCTGCATGTGCGCACGTTGAGCGACGATGCGCTGGTCGGTGTCGCGGGCGGCCCGCACCACCTCTTCGTCGAGGGCTATCCCAGCGTGGCCGGCCAACAGATCGTGCTGGCCACCGGCCTGGCCGCGACTATCGGCCCCGCGTTCGGCGCGGCGCCGCCAGCCGGCCGGCCCGTCGTGCTCGAACTGCTCCGGGCGCCGGGCAACGCACTGCTCGCGGTGGGCTGGCACGACGCGCAGGCCGGCGGCGGCGGGCACACGCGGGCTCCGACAAAGCCGGCGACAGTCCCACCCGGCACGGCCAGCGAGGGCGAGGCCGCCGCCACCACGAGCGCCACCTCCACAGCCGCGTCGCCCTCCAGCCAGGCGAGCAGTTCGGGCAGCGAGGGTGAGGGCTCCACCTCGGCCAGCGAGAGCGGGACCGCGACATCCTCCACCGCGTCGCACACCGCCACGACGACGAGCAGCGGCGGGGACGCCAGCGCGGGCCACGATGCCGGTGGCGCAAGCGGTGGCAGCGGGTCGGCCAGCGGCGGCTCAAGCTCCGGCGGCGGCGATGGAGGCGGCGACAGTAGCTCCGGCAGGTCACCCGCCACCGGCAAGCCCGGACCCGGCACTGGCGTTTCCGGCCATTCCACGGGCTCGCGTTAAGGCAAAGCCTCGCGCGGGCGGCGGCTAGGCGGCCGGTTCGCGCCCCATCTCCAGGTATTTCTCCCGCCGCTTGGCCTTCAGCGCCACCGCGTCCAGCGCCAGCAGCGGCGAGAGCGCCGCCGCCACCGCCTCGCCCACGGCGGCAATCGCCGCCTCCGCGTCGCGATGCGCGCCGCCCAGCGGCTCCGGCACGATGGCATCGATCAGGCCGAGCCGCTTGAGATCCTCGGCCGTCACCTTCAGCGCCTCGGCCGCCACGGCCGACTGCGCGGCTTCCTTCCACAGGATCGCGGCACAGCCCTCGGGCGAGATCACCGAGTAGATCGCGTGTTCCAGCATCAGCACCGCATCGCCCGCCGCGAGCGCGATCGCCCCGCCCGAGCCGCCCTCGCCGATGATGGTGGCAATGAGCGGTACGGGGGCCTCCAGGCACGCCTCGATGGACCGCGCAATGGCCTCGGCCTGGCCGCGCGCCTCGGCGTCGATCCCGGGGAAGGCGCCCGATGTGTCCACGAAGGTCAGCACGGGCAGCCCGAACCGGCCGGCCAGCTCGATCAGCCGGCGCGCCTTGCGGTAGCCCTCGGGCCGGGCCATGCCGAAATTGTGCTTCACCCGGCTGTCGGTGTCGCTGCCCTTCTCGGTGCCCAGCACCACGACGGCGCGGCCACGAAACCGCCCCATGCCGCCCGTCACCGCCGCGTCGTCGGCAAACGCGCGGTCGCCCGCGAGCGGGGTGAAATCGGTGATGAGCGCGCGCACGTAATCGCCCGCCTTCGGCCGGTCCGGGTGGCGCGCCACCTGGGTTTTCTGCCACGGCGTCAGCTTGGCGTAGGTGGCGCGGAGCTGGCGGTCGTGCTTCTCCGTCAGCTTTGCCACCTCCTCGGCGATGTTGAGGCCGTCGGCCTCGGACATCTTCCGCAGTTCCTCGATCTTGCTTTCGAGTTCGGCGACGGGTTTTTCGAATTCGAGGAAATGGCGCATGGCGCGCGCCTTTAGCATCCCCCGCGCGCGCGGTCAGCCCCCGCGCCGATGGGCCGCGACGGCGAGCGGGTGATGTGCCTCCACCAGCCGTTGCAGGCGTTCGGCCAGTACATGCGTGTAGATCTGCGTCGTGCCGATATCCGCATGGCCGAGCAGCAGTTGCAGGCTGCGCAGGTCAGCCCCGCGCGCCAGCATGTGACTGGCGAAGGAGTGCCGCAGCACGTGCGGGGAGACCCGCGCCGGGTCCAGCCCCGCATCCAGCGCCACCTGCTTCAGCCCGAGCGCGAAGCCCTGCCGGGTCAGCGGCTGTCTCGGGTCGCGACCGGGGAACAGCCATTTTTCTTTCCCCGCGAGCAGCGGCGCCGCCGCCTGCCGTGCGGCGTCCGACAGCGGCACCACCCGCTCCCGCCCGCCCTTGCCGCGCACCAGCAGCACCGCCGCGTCGCCCGCCAGCGCCGCGCGGGACAGGCCGAGAAGCTCCGAGACGCGCAGGCCGGTGGCGTACAGGATCTCCAGCGCCGCCCGCATCCGCGCGGCCTGTGCCTCCGGCCGCCGCGCCGCCGCCGCGAGCAGCGCGTCCACCTCCGCCTCGCTCAGATATTTCGGCAGGCTTTGCGGCAGGCGCGGCGAATCGAGATCCTCGCACGGGTCGTCCGGCCGCACCCCCTCGCGCACCAGGAACGTGTGGAACTGCCGCAGCGCGGACAGCCGGCGCGCGGCGGTGCGCGCGGACAGGCCGGCATCGTTCAGGCTCGCCAGATAGGCGCGCAGCGTCGCGGCGTCCTGGCTGGCGAGCGTGAGTCCCCGGCGCCGGGCGAAGCCGGCCGCGTCGGTCAGGTCGGCGGTGTAGGCCAGCAGCGTGTTGCGGGCGGCGCCGCGCTCGGCCGCCAGCATCTCCAGGAACGCCTCCAGATGGCGGTCCATCAAAGGCTAATGGCGTTAGCCATGCTGGAAGCGGTCGTTGGGCAGCACTTTCTGGATCTGCTGCGTGTGCGGCTCCGGGGGGAACGCCCCCATCACCGCGAGCCCCACCGCCCCGATCACCAGCCCGAGCAGCACGACGAACAGGAACAGCCGGGCCATGTCGGTCCTTTGTCTGGGAAGGTGCCACGCGGCCGTCACGCCTTGGCGCCGGTCGCCCGTGTGCTAGCGTCCGCCGCCATGACACGCAACACTCCGCTGCGGGACAGCATCCCGCTGCCCAACCACCTTGCCGGCCGCAGCATCGTGCTGGTGGGCCTGATGGGGGCCGGAAAAACCTCGATCGGCCGCCGGCTGGCCGCCCGCCTGGGCCTGCCGTTCCGCGACGCCGACACCGAGATCGAGGCCGCCGCCGGCGCCACCGTGCCGGAAATCTTCGAACGCTTCGGCGAGGCCGAGTTCCGTGGCGGCGAGCGCCGCGTGATCGCGCGCCTGCTCTCCGGCGACCCGATCGTGCTGGCCACCGGCGGCGGCGCCTACATGGACCCGGACACGCGCGCCACCGTGCGGCGCGAGGCCGTGTGCGTCTGGCTGCGCGCCCGCCTGCCGGTGCTGCTGCGCCGTGTGGCCGGGCGCACCCACCGCCCGCTGCTGAACGGCGGCGACCCGGCCGAGGTGATGCAGCGGCTGATGACCATTCGCCATCCGGTCTATGCCGAGGCCGACATCGTGGTGGATTGCGGCGACGAAAGCCCGGACGCGACCACCAGCCATGTGCTGGACGCGCTGCTCGCCTGGCAGCCGGCGCGCCGGCTGGCGGTGGCGCTGACGTCCGCCACCTACGACGTGGTGGTGGGCGAGAACCTGATCGCCCGCGCCGGCGCCCTGCTCGCCCCGGTGCTGCCGCAGAAACGCGTCTTCGTCGTCACCGACGAGAACGTGGCAACCCGCCATTTGCCGGCGCTGCTCGGCGGCCTCGCGGAGACGGGTTTCGACGCGACACCGATCATCGTGCCGCCGGGCGAGACCTCGAAAAGTCTGGACATGTTTGCCAGCATCGCCGACCGCAT
>JAKBCB010000204.1 GCA_021808185.1 Pseudomonadota bacterium | reverse complement strand
CCCGGTCAGCAGCCCGTCGGCCACGAGCTGCTTCACCTTGGCGTAGCCGGCGAAGTACGCATCGGCCTTCGCGGTCCAGGTCATGTTGCCGACGGTGATGGTCCCGCCCGCCTCGATCTGCTTGACCAGCAGCCCGGGCGGAATCGTCTCCCAGTAGATCCGGCCTTGGAAAGCGGGGTTCGCCTGCTCGAACGCCCGCACCAGCGGCGCCATCGCGAAGTAGTAGTTGCCACCGACATACAGCACGAGCTTCGGGTCGGTGATGTCGCCGTGGAAGTCGGCGAGGTCATCGACTTCCGGCACCGTGAATTCGAGGCCGCGGTTGCGCGCGTCGTTGTTCTCGCCGTGCTGCCAGGGCGGGAATACGTCGTCGCTCGCGCGCGGTGCCTGCGCCATCGCGAGCCTCGCGGTGAGCAGCACCGCCGCCAGCCCCAGGCAGGCACGCCAGGATGCTCCGTGCATGGGCGTGCTCATTTGGCGTAGGCGTAGTGAAATCCGGCGTCCTGCAATTCCAGCAGGGTCGCGACCGCGCCCGGAGTGAGCACCGCCTCCGGGATCAGGTGATTCGTCAGCTCCGCCGCCATCGCCTCATGCGACAGCTTGTCGGGGTTGACGCCGCCGGCGATCAGCTTTTCCGAGACTTCCCAGATCGCGTTATGACAGGCGAGAAACACCACGCCACGCCGCTGCAGCGCCGGGATGGAATTGTCGTGCGGCGAGAACGCGCCCTCGGCATCCTGGTAGTTGCCCGGATCGGCGCCGCCGGCCTTCTTTTCCTCGATCAGCGTGTTGGACTTGAACTTCTCACCGGTCAGCTTGGCGAATTGGTATTTCTCCCACATCTGCTGATCGTACAATGCGAGGTGCGCGCTGCCATGCGTCGCCGACACCGCAAGGAAGTCGGGATGGCGGAAGGACCAGATCTGCGCGTTCAGCGAGTTGCGCATCAGGTTGAGCCACGGGCTTGCAAGATCGGTGTTGTCCCAGACCTGGCGCGGCCCGCCGCGATAGGCGATCACTTCCGACAGCGCCGCCTGGTCCCATAGATCGGGGTTGTCGAGCACCATCGGCACGGACTTGAAATCGCGCCGGCGCGGCGCGCGGGCCAGCCGCTCGCCAAGCTCGCGCAGTTGCGTGGCGCCTTGCGGCATCAACGATGCGCCCGCCGACCATGCAGGCGCTGCCGCGAGCCCCGCCATGCCGGTGGCGATCGCAAGTCCCGTCCGCATGATCGCCGTCCGGCGATCGGTCTGTCCGCTCATGGTGGTCCCCCGTTCTCGCGGCGCGCGCCGCGGTTGTCGCCTATGTGTGGCGGTGTGCCAGTATTCCCGCGCGGACTTACGCCGCGCATGGCTCAGCCGAGACCGATCGAGCCGGCGTTGCGATACAGCATGTAGGCGGCGACGACGAACACGACCGCGGCAAAGACCGTGTTCAACGCGGCGCTGCGCAGCGCCAGCCTGTTCGCGAGCATCATGCCCAGCATCCCGCCGGCAAGACCGCCGGCGATGTATTCGCCGGCGACCGGCCAGTTTACCAGGCCGGATCTCGCATAATTGATCGCGGTGGTAAGCCCGAAGCCGCCAACCGAGAGCAGCGACGACCCGATGGCCATGATGATCGGCATCCCGGTTGCGAACAGCAGCCCGGGCACGATCAGGAAACCACCGCCAATGCCGAAAAAGCCCGACAACAAGCCGACCGCAAGCGCCGCAACGACGATCCGCGCGACCCCCAGGCGAGGTGCCTCCGCCGTGTCGATGCCCGCGCGCACGGCGCTGCGCCGCCCGCGACGCAGCATCAGCACGCCCACCACGACCATCAGGATCGCGAACAGGAACAGCAGGCGCTTGCCGTCGAAGCTTTTGCCCAAGGTCGAGCCGACCGCGGCGCCAAACACGCCGACCAGCGCGAACAGCACGGCGCTGCCCCAGCGCACGTTGCCGGCGCGGGCATGGCCGCCGAAATTCGCAAATGCGTTGACCGAGACCGCCAGCGCCCCGGTGCCGATCGCCTCGTGCGGGCCCAGACCGACGACGTACAGCAACAGCGGCGTGGCCAGGATCGAGCCGCCGCCGCCGATCAACCCGAGTGTGAAGCCGACAGCGCCGCCCGATATGACGGCCAAGGCGGAATGTAGAAAATCCATGCGAGGCTCCGACGGTGGGCCAGCCCGATGCGATGCCGCCCGGTGCCCCGGGCCGGCACGCGCGGCGCGAATGCTGGCCGGTCAGCCGGTGCGTCGGATGAGAAAGGTGAAGACGCCGCCACCGGCCTTCGACTCCACCAGTTCGTTGCCGGTGGTCCGGCAGAAAGCCTCGAAATCCTTCACCGCGCCGGGATCGGTCGCCAGGATCTCCAGCGTGCCGCCGGTCGGCAGATCCTTTAGCGCCTTTTTCGCCCGCAGAATGGGCAGCGGGCAATTGAGCCCTTTTGCATCCAGCAACTGGTCAGCCATCGGCAGTCTCCTGTCCGGACCTGGGGTCGAGAGGTCAGATGTAGAGGTTGATCTCGGATTGCGTGGCGGTCTCGATATACGTCGCAGCGCCACCGAGCACGGGGCCTTCGATCAAATCTTCGCGCTTGAACTCGAACAGGTCCATGGTCATCTGACACGCGATCATGGTCACGTCCGCCTCGATGGCCAGCGTGCGCAATTCCTCGATCGAGGCGACGCCCTTGCGCTTGATGAGGTTCTTCATCATGGCGGTGGCGGCACTCCCCACGCCCGGCAGCATCGAGACGATGTTCGGCATCGCCATCTGCATGCCCGCGATCGGCATTTTCATCGCCGGGTTGCCGAGTGTCGTGATTTCGAGATCGAGATCCTTCTTGAGCAGCGCCAGCCCGTAGAAGGTGAAGAACATTGTCACCTCCAGCCCCATGGCGGCCGCCGTGGTGGCGAGGATGAACGGGGGATAGGCCCAGTCGAGCGTCCCCTTGGTGACGATGATGGACATGCGCTTGGCGTTGCCCATCGATCCCTTCTCAGACTCTGCCACGGTGCGTGCTCCCTGTTCTGCTGGTGCTTCAGCCACAACCCGCGAAGCCGTCCGCGGCCATCTTGGCCTCGTACGGTGCCGCGACGGCGCTGCCGGGGACCAGCGTGGACTTGGCGGCGTCCCAGGCTGTCGGGCGGACCGTGACCAGCCAGCCGCTGCCGTACGGGTCCGCGTTGGCGATGCGGGGGCTGGCGGCCAGCGCGTCGTTGATGCTGACGACCTCGGCATCGAAGGCCAGCTTGGCCGGACCCACCCATTTGCCGGATTCCACCGTCGCGCAGGACTTGCCGGCCTGCACCGATTTCCCCGGTTTGCGCGGCGTGAAGGCGACCAACTGGCCGGCCATGGCGGCGGCCACGGCGGTCATCCCGAGTGTCACGGTGCCGTCCGCGTTCTCGCGATACCAGATGTTGTTCTCCACGTCGTAGAGAAGATCATCGGGAAGATTGCAGCCCCGAACGTTGGGCATGGTATTTCGCTCCTGCTCCGTGACTAGACGTGCGCCGCGCCGGCGGCAACGGGTTCGCCTGCACGCAGCGGTCGGGCGGCGCAACAGAATTCCCCAAGCCCAGCCTGCTGCAACTTGCCGTCCACGAACAGCGACAAATGCCGTGCCACCATGGCGCCGAGGCGGATGCGCCGCGCCACGGCGGGATGGGACGGTTCGCCGCGCACCAGATTGCTGTGATACACCAACTCGCGACATGTCTCGCGACAGGCATTGAAGCTCGGCTCGCCCTGCGCGCCCTGCCTGTGCAGTGCGAGCAGGCGGAAGCCCTCCACCTCGGTGCCGGTGGGCACCAGGCCGCGCGATGCGACCCAGTGTTCCAGGATGGTCTCGCCCAGCAGCAGCAGCTCGTCGGCGTGCGCGCACGCGCGGGCGGCGAGGGCCTCCGTCGGTGCCGCGAGGATCGCTGCGATGCGGTCCTCGATGCTGACCATTGCGTCCGTCATCCGAGGCGCCGCGCGCGCAGCAGATCGGAGGGATCGGAGAAATTCTCCTGCACGCCGACCTTGCGCGCCGACAGCCCGAGCGCCATGCCGAGAAGCTGGGTGAAATACAGGATCTTCACCCGCGTCTTCTGGCCCAGCACTTTCTCCGCCCGCACCTGATGCATTTCGAGGCCGGTATGGCAGGTCGGGCATTCCGTGGCGATCACCTCGGCGCCGCACGCCTCCGCCGTGGTGAGCAGATTGAGCACCAGACGGGTCGATGTGTCGGCGTCCGACAGGCTGTGGGCGCCACCGCAGCACGCGGTCTTGAGCGGATACTCCACGCACTCGGCGCCGGCGGCGGTCAGCAGATCGTCCATGAAATGCGGCTTGAGCGTCGATTCCGAATTCGGCCCCTTGTCCTTCTCGGGGAAGATGTGGCGCGGGCGCGTGTACATGCACCCGTAGTAGTTGGCGACCTTGAGTCCGGCAAGCGAGTTGCGGATGCGCGCTTTCAATCCTTCCTCGCCGATTGCCTGTTTGATCCAGTCGAGCGCATGGATGGTGGTCACTTCACCGGGCTGGTACTCGGTGTGTCCGGCCTTGGCGGTGAGACGCCGGTTCACCTCGACCGAGGCAGGATCGTGCGCGAGATCGTATTCCGCCTTCTTGAGATTGTGGTAGCAGCCGTTGCACGGCGCCATCACGGTCTCGAATCCCATGTCCTTGGCGATCGAGAGATTGCGCGCCGACAGATAGGTTTGCAGCTTGGGATCGACGTTCTTGACCTCCATCGCGCCGCAGCAGTTCCAGTGTTCCAGATCCACCAGTTCGAGACCGAGTGCCTTGCCGACGGCGCGCGTCGAACGGTCGTAGGCATGGCCTGTGCCTTCCAGGGCGCAGCCGGGGTAGTAGGCGACTTTTTGATAGGGGGCGCTCATTGATGCGTCTCCGAGGGATCGAGATGCAGCGCGCGCCGGTCGGCGGCGCGCCGGTCCTTGACGTAGTCGTCCAGCGCCGCGCGGGCGCGTCCCCAGCCCCGCGTGCGCGGGCGGATCAGCCCGGCGAGACCGAGGCGCATCAGGTAGGCGACCGGCAGGCGCATGAGCAGGCCGCGCAGCAGCGCCATCAGCCAGTCCTGTTGCAGCTTCTGGCCGGTGCGGGCGAAGAAGCCGCGCAGCACACGACCTTCCTCGATCTTGCCGGTGGCGAACACCTGGCTGGAGAATTCCTCGTCGAACGCCATCGAGGGCGATTGCGCGGTGTGGCCCTTGAGTTCCAGCCAATGCGCGGTGGCCTTCATCACCCCTTCGGGATTGACATCGCGCGGGCAGGCGTAGGTGCATTTGTTGCAGGACACGCACTGCCAGATGATGTCCTTGTCCCGCAGCAACTCGCTCTCCATCCCGAGCCGGATGAGATAGATCCAGTAGCGCGGATTGAATTCCGGATTGATGGCGTTGATCGTGCACGCATTGGTGCAGGAGCCGCATTGCCAGCAGCGATGGATCGCCTCGCCACCGGCGAGAGCCGCGATCTCCTGCTCCATCATCTCGTTGTAGTCGGTGATGACGCGGGGCTGGATGAACGTGCTCCAGTCGCCCGAGACATCGACGCCTTCCAGCGTCAGCCGCTCATGCGTGACCAGGTTTTCACGGCGGATCAGCGATTTCTCATGGATCGGCATGGCGGGTCTCCAGGGCGCCTGGGCGCGGTGCGACGGAGCCGGGATCGACATGTCCGTCGATCAGCTTGAGGCGGGAGCGGCCGGTGCGTGTGTCGATGGCGTCCAGACCGAGCAGCCGGCGCGTATGCGCCATCGGGTCAGCTGGGCGGGAGAATTCGTTTTTCAGGTAGTGCCCGCCACGATCGTCGATGTAGCCGGCATAGACATGGGCCGCGAGCAGCGTGACGCGCAGCGCGAGGTCGCGACTCTCGCCCAGGCTGACGAGGAAGCCCGTGAGTTCCTCGCGCAGGGTGACGAACGTCGCGAAATCGTCCGCGGCGCCGATCGGCGACGTGTCGATATCCTCCGCGTACCAGATCTCGCGCAGCACGCCGCTGCCGGTACGCGTGTCCCAGACCCAGCGTGTCATCAGCGGATAGTGCTCGGGCGCGGTGAAATGCAGCACCTCGGCGGCAAGGTCGCGCACGAAGCGGTGTTCCCGATCGACCGGGAAGGACTCCACGAAGTCCCGCATGCGCGCATCGGCGCTGGCCAGATCGTCGGCCCCGTCGAGCAGGCGGATGAGCCGGCGGTGCACGCGCGGGAAGCCCTCCCGCGCAATGCAGGCGGCGATGCGGCGGCGCACCGGGGCCATGAAGGCGCAGAGGTCGATGAAGGCGGCCTGCGTCAGATCGCGCACGCGACCGCCGCCGAGCAGTTCGTCGAACAGTGCCGCCTTCAGCACCAGGGCCGCGACGTAGCGGTCAACCCCGCCGGTCTCCACCGCCGCCGCCGCGAGGTTCTCGGCCGCCGCGCGCAGGCGCGCGCCGCTCAGATCGAGCGTCGGCTTCGGCGCGGCTGGCGGCGGCTTGGCGCTGCTGAGGAAGCGGAACACTATTCTGCCGCCTCGCGCACGAGCGAACGCGCGCAGCCCAGTGCCGCGAGGGCGGCGGCCTGGCCCTGCGCGATCGAATCGTCGATCGTCTCGGGACCGGTGGCGGCACCCGCGACGAAGACGCCGGGGCGCGTGGTGCCGCCCATGGCGCTGTAGGTCGGCGCCTTCTGGATATGGCCGTGCGATTCGAGCTTGATGCCGAAGGTCGCGGCGATTTCGAGGTTATCGACGTTGGGGTCCATGCCGATGGCGTGCAC
>JAKBCB010000203.1 GCA_021808185.1 Pseudomonadota bacterium | reverse complement strand
CTCTCCGGCCGGGTCGGCATAGGTCATCACCGCGCGGAACCGCGCCTCGTGCTGCATGTCGTAGATGCGGGCGCGCACATCGACCAGCGGGCGCAGCATCTTATGGGTGGTGACATCGGCCACCCGTTCCCCGTCGATCCAGACGCGGCGGCCGTCGCGCAGGCTGTCGCGGTATTCGGCGCCGGTGCGGATCATGCCCGCGCCTCCCGGATCTCGAAATGCGCGGCGGTGGGGCGGCGCGCGGTGCCGTTGATCGGCAGGATGTCCTGCGGACAGGCGGAAAAGGCGATGACGAGGTCCATTTCCGCCCGCAGCGCGACATAGCTGCCGGGGGTGCAGACCGGCGGATCGAACGACACCAGCCCCTCCGCGGTCCAGGGAATGTTCATGAACAGGTTGAGCGGGCTCGGCGTCTCCGGCGGGCGCAGGCCGAGTTCGGCGAGGCCCTGGGCGAGATTGTCGGTGCAGTTGTCGTGGTAATCGGTGCAGCCCAGCCCCTGGTAGCGATAGCGGTCGCAGGCGGCGATCAGCGTGTCGTGGACGCCGCCCGCGGTATCCTCGGTCAGCGTCAGGATCGGGCGGCGGCGGTTGGTGACCAGCGTGTCGCCGATGCGCGGCGTCAGCCGCAGCATCGCCGCGCGGCTGTGCTCCATCGACATGAACTCGGCAAGGTCGGCGCGGTTGAACGCCCAGGTATCGACCACCTGCGCGCCATGCGTGTTGACGACCCGCACGGTCTGCCCGGCGGCGACGAAGGCCGCCTTGCCGCGCCGCGCCGGGATGGTGGAAAGCCCGGGCATGCCCCGCCCCCGCTGATTGCCTGGCGGGCAGGATAGGCGGGTCGGGCGGCGGCTGCCAATGCGGCTTCCCAGCGCCGCCCGCTCGGGGCAGAGTGGCCCCCCGGGATGCACCGGAGGAGGCTGCGATGCGGCGGCGGGACCTTCTGTTGACGGCGGCGGCGGCGCTGGCGGCGCCGCGCATCGGGCGGGCGGAGGCAGCCAGCACGCTGCGCTTCATCCCCCAGGCGGACCTGGCGACGCTCGATCCGCACTGGACCACCGCCTATGTCACCCGCAACCACGCCTACATGGTGTACGACACGCTGTACGGCAGCGACGGCAAGTTCCAGGCCTCGCCGCAGATGGTGGCGGGCCATGTGATCGAGGATGACGGCCGGCGCTGGACGCTGACGCTGCGCGACGGGCTGAAATGGCACGACGGGGAGAAGGTGCTGGCGCGCGACTGCGTCGCCAGCATCCGCCGCTGGGCGCAGCGCGATGCGTTCGGCCAGGCGCTGACGGCGGTGACCGACGAGCTGTCCGCCCCGGACGACACGCGGATCGTGTTCCGGCTGAAACGGCCGTTCCCGCTGCTGCCGACCGCGCTCGGCAAAAGCGCCTCGCCGATGGCCGGCATGATGCCGGAGCGGCTGGCCAGCACCGATTCGATGAGCCAGGTGAAGGAAATCATCGGCAGCGGCCCGTTCCGCTTCGTGATGGATGAGCGGGTGCCCGGCGCGCGGGCGGTGTATGCCCGCTTCGACGGCTACGTGCCGCGCGCGGACGGCACGCCCGACTGGACCGCGGGGCCGAAGCGCGCGCATTTCGACCGGGTGATCTGGACCACCATCCCCGATCCCTCCACCGCCTCGGCCGCGGTGCAGAGCGGGGAGCAGGACTGGTGGGAATACACCACCGCCGATCTGCTGCCGATGCTGCGCAAGGACAAGGGCGTGCGCGTGGACGTGCTGGACAAATACGGCACCACGGAAATCCTGCGCTTCAATCACCTGTATCCGCCATTCGACAACCCGGCGGTGCGGCGCGCCGTGCTGGGCGCGATCTCGCAGGCCGATTTCATGGAATCGGTCGCCGGCGACGACACCAGCATGTGGCGCGACGGCGTCGGCTTCTTCTGTCCCGGCACGGCGCTTGCAAACGATGCCGGCATGCAGGCACTGAACGGCAAGCGCGACCTCGCCCGCTCGAAGCGCGAGCTGGAGGCGGCGGGCTACAAGGGGGAGCGGGTGGCGCTGATGGTGCCGACCGACTTCCCCTCGCTGAAGGCGCTGTGCGATGTCGCGGCCGACCTGATGGGCAAGCTCGGCATGAACGTCGATTACCAGGCGATCGACTGGGGCACGCTGGTGCAGCGGCGCGCCAAGCGCGACCCGGTGGACAAGGGCGGCTGGAACGCGTTCTGCACCGGCTTCAACAGCAGCGACCTGCTGAACCCGGCCGGCCATCTGCCGCTGCGCGCCAACGGTGCCAAGGCGTGGTTCGGCTGGCCGGACGACCCGAAGCTGGAACAGTTGCGCGACGGCTGGTTCGCCGCGCCCGATGCCGCCGCGCAGAAGAAGCTGGCCGAGGAGATCCAGTTGGAGGCGTTCCAGGACGTGCCCTATGTGCCGCTCGGCTCCTACATGCAGGCGACCGCCTATCGCGCCGATCTGCACGGCATCCTCGACGGCTTCGCGATCTTCTGGAACGTGCAGCGCGGATGAGCATGCCCGTGCTCGGGCGGCGCGCGGCGCTGACGCTGGCCGCGGGGGCGCTGGCGGCTCCGGCGGTCGCGCGGGCCGATGCGGCGCGGGTGCTGCGTTTCGTGCCGCAGGCCAATCTGTCCAGCCTGGATGCGGTCGCCGGCACGCAATACGTGGTGCGCAACGCCGCAGCGATGGTGTGGGAGACGCTGTACGGCGTGGACGCCAGCTTCACGCCGCGCCCGCAGATGTGCGAAGGCCACGAGGCGAGTGCTGATTTCCGCACCTGGACGTTCCGGCTGCGCCCCGGCCTGCGCTGGCACGACGGCGAGCGCGTGACCTCCCGCGACGTGGTCGCCAGCCTGCAGCGCTGGATGGTGCGCGACACCATGGGCCAGGTGATCCGCGGCCGGCTCGATGCGCTGGAGGCGATCGACGACCGCAGCGTGCGCTTCCGGCTGAACAAGCCGTTCAGCAAGATGCTGTTCGCCCTCGGCAAAAGCAACGCGCCGATGGCGCTGATCATGCCCGAGCGGATCGCCCGTACCGACCCGTTCCAGTTGATCGGCGACTATGTCGGCTCCGGCCCGATGGTGTTCCGCAAGGATGAGTGGGTACCCGGCGCGCGTGCGGTGTTCGCGCGCTTTGCCGGCTATCAGCCGCGGCAGGAACCGGGCGAATGGCTTGCCGGCGGCAAGCGGATGAACTTCGAGCGGATCGAATGGCAGATCCTGCCCGATCCCGCCACCGCCGGCGCCGCGCTGCAGAACGGCGAGGTGGACTGGTGGGAGACGCCGATCCCCGATCTGGTGCCGCTGCTGCGCCGCAACCGCGACGTGGTGGTGGACATCGCCGACCCGCTGGGCAATCTCGGCAGCCTGCGGATGAACCATCTGTTTCCGCCGTTCAGCGACGTGCGGGCGCGGCAGGCGCTGCTGATGGCGACGTCGCAATCCGACTACATGGAAGCGGTGTGCGGCGGCGACGCTGCGCTGTGGCAGACGACGGCGAGCTTCTTCACCCCCGGCACCGCGCTCTATACCGAGGATGGCGGCGAGCTGCTGAAAGGCCCGCGGCGCTATGACGCGGCGAAGCAACTGCTGGCCGCGGCGGGCTACAACGGGGAAAAGGTGATCCTGATGGTGGCAACCGACATGGCGATCACCAAGGCCGAGGGCGACGTCACCGCCGACATGCTCGGCCGCATCGGCATGAACGTCGATTATCAGGCGCTGGACTGGGGCACCGTGGGGGCGCGGCGGGCCAAGAAGGACCCGCCGGGCAAGGGCGGCTGGCACATCTTCCACACCTGGCACGCCGGCGCGGACTGCATCAACCCGGCCCCCTACACGGCGCTCGATGCCGGTGGCGACAAGGCGTGGTTCGGCTGGCCGAACAGCCCGGCGGTGGAGGACGGGATCGTCGCCTGGTACGACGCGCCCGACGCGACGGCCGAGAAGGCCGCCGCCGCCGCCATCAACCGTGCCGCCTTCGCCGACGTGGTCTATATCCCCACCGGGTTCTTCCGCCAGTACCAGGCGTGGCGCCGCGACGTCGCCGGCATCGCCAGGGCGCCGTTCCCGGTGTTCTGGGGCGTGCGCAAAGGGTGATCTGGCGGTATGCCGGGCGGCGCATCCTCGCCACCATTCCGGTGATGGGCTTCGTCGCGCTGTTCGTGTTCTCGCTGCTGTATTTCGCGCCCGGCGACCCGGCGGCGATCATCGCCGGCGATCAGGCGAGCGCCGAGGACATCGTGCGCATCCGCGCCTCCCTCGGCCTCGACCGGCCATTCATCGTGCGGTTCGGGGAATGGCTGTGGCAGGTGCTGCACGGCGATCTCGGCACCTCGATCTTCGCCAACCTGCCGGTCGCGCACATGATCGGCCAGCGGGTCGAGCCGACGCTGTCGCTGATGGTGCTGACGCTGCTGTTCGCGGTCGCGGTCGCGGTGCCGCTCGGCGTGCTGGCGGCGGCGCGCGCCGGATCGTGGATCGACCGGGTGATCATGCTGTTCGCCGTGCTCGGCTTCTCGGTGCCGGTGTTCGTGGTCGGCTACCTGCTCGCCTGGGTGTTCGCCCTGCAGCTCGACTGGCTGCCGGTGCAGGGCTACGTGCCGCTGGCGCGCGGCGTGCTGCCGTGGCTGCGCAATCTGGTGATGCCGGTGATCGCGCTCGGCGCCATCTATATCGCGCTGATCGCCCGCATCACCCGCGCGGCGATGCTGGAGGTGCTGGGCCAGGACTACATCCGCACCGCCCGCGCCAAGGGTCTCGGCAGCCTGCCGGTGCTGTTCCTGCACGCGCTGAAGAACGCCTCCGTGCCGATCGTCACGGTGGTCGGCATCGGCGTCGCGCTGCTGATCGGCGGTGCGGTGGTGACCGAGACGGTGTTCGCCATCCCGGGGATCGGCCGGCTGGTGGTGGATGCCATCCTGCGGCGCGACTACCCGGTGATCCAGGGCGTCACGCTGCTGTTCAGCGTGGTGTACGTGCTGGTCAACCTTGCCGTCGATCTGCTGTATTCCGTGCTCGATCCGCGGATCCGCCAATGATCCGCTGGGCACGGCGCAATCCCGGCATCGCCGCGGGCGGGCTGCTGCTGGTGCTGATCGTGCTGATCGCGATCCTGGCGCCGCTGATGTTCACCGTCGATCCGACGGCGCTGGCACCGGCGCGGCGCACCCGCCCGCCATCGGCGCAGCACTGGTTCGGCACCGACATGCTGGGGCGGGACGTGTATTCGCGCGTCATCTATGGCTCGCGCGTGTCGCTGATCGTCGGCTTCGCGGTGGCGCTGCTGTCCTCCGTGTTCGGGCTGGCGATCGGCGTCCTCGCCGGCTTCGTGCGCTGGCTGGACGAGGTGGTGATGCGCGCGATGGATGGGCTGATGTCGATCCCGCCGATCCTGCTGGCGATCGCGCTGATGGCGCTGACCCGCGGCAGCGTGCAGAACGTCATCATCGCCATCACCATCGCCGAGGTGCCGCGGGTCGGCCGGCTGGTGCGCGGCGTCGTGCTGTCGCTGCGCGAACTGCCGTATGTGGAGGCGGCGATCGCCGCCGGCACGCGCACCCCGCGCCTCGTGTGGCGGCATATCCTGCCGAACACGCTGGCGCCGCTGATCGTGCAGGCCAGCTACATCTGCGCCTCGGCGATGATCACCGAGGCGATCCTGAGCTTCATCGGCGCCGGCACGCCGCCGATCGTGCCGAGCTGGGGCAACATCATGGCGGAGGGCCGGGCGCTCTGGCAGGTCAAGCCGTTCATCGTGTTCTTCCCCGCCGCCGCGCTCAGCATCACGGTGCTGGCGGTCAACCTGCTGGGCGACGGGCTGCGCGACGCGCTCGACCCGCGGCTGGCGAAGCGGCTGTAGCGCCATGGCGCTGCTGGATGTCACCGAGCTCGACGTGCGCTTCGCCACCCCGCGCGGCGAATTGCGCGCGGTGCAGGGCCTGTCCTTCGCCATCGAGGCCGGCGAGACGCTGGCGATCGTGGGCGAAAGCGGCTGCGGCAAGTCGGTCACGTCGATGTCGATCCTGCGGCTGGTGCCGGAACCGCCCGGGCGCGTGCGCGGCGGCATCCGCTTCGACGGGCGGGACGTGCTGGCGCTCGACCGAAGCGCGCTGCGCACGCTGCGCGGCAAGGATATCGGCATGATCTTCCAGGAGCCGATGACCAGCCTCAACCCGGTGCTCAGCGTCGGCCGGCAGATCGCGGAGACGCTGCGCCTGCACGAGGGGCTTTCCGCACGTGGCGCGGCGCAGCGCGCCGCCGGACTGCTCGCGCTGGTCGGCATCGCGGAGCCGGAGCGGCGCATGCGCGAATATCCGCACCAGCTTTCGGGCGGGATGCGCCAGCGCGTGATGATCGCGATCGCGCTCGCCTGCACGCCGCGCCTGCTGATCGCCGACGAGCCGACGACCGCGCTCGATGTCACCATCCAGGCGCAGATCCTCGATCTCATGCGCGACCTGAAGTCGCGCGTACAGGCGGCGATCATGCTGATCACGCACGATCTCGGCGTGGTTGCCGAGATGGCGCAGCGCGTGGTCGTGATGTATGCCGGCCGCAAGGTGGAAGAGGCGCCGGTCGCCGATCTTTACGCGGCGCCGCTGCATCCGTACACGCGCGGCCTGCTCGGCGTGGTGCCGCGGCTCGGTGACTCGCTCGCCGGTCAGGCACGCAAGCGGCTTTCGGAAATCCCAGGTCAGGTGCCCAGCCTGATCGGCCCGATCGTGGGCTGCACCTTTGCCGGCCGTTGCGCGCTCGCGACCGATCTCTGCCGG
>JAKBCB010000202.1 GCA_021808185.1 Pseudomonadota bacterium | reverse complement strand
CGGCCGTTGTAGTCGTAGGCGCCGCCGGGGTTCTCCAGCATCTCGGTGATGCGGGCGACGGGAATCCAGGAATTTGCCGGGTTCGGCAGCGCCGGCAGCCCGACCGAGGGCAGGTCCGCGCGCGGCGTGCCCATGCCGTTGATGCTGCCGTGGCCGTAGGACAGGCCGCATCCCGGCCGGCCGATCTGCCCCAGCATGGCGGCGAGGGCGGCCAGCGCCCAGAACGACTGCTCGCCGTGCTCGGCGCGCTGGATCGACCACGCCATGGTCAGGAATGAAGGGTTCTTCGCGCAGTCCCGCGCCAGTTGCGCGATCGTCTCCGCCGGGATGCCGGTGATCGTCGCCGCCCAGTCCGGCGTTTTCGCCACGCCGTCGTCCGCGCCGAGCAGATAGGCGGAGAGGCGGTCGTAGCCGACGGTGCAGCGCGACAGGAACGCGAGGTCGGCCAGTCCCTCGGCGATCAGCGCGTGCGCCATGCCGAGCAGCAGCGCGGTGTCGGTCCCCGGCCGGATCGGCAGCCACTCCACGCCCGGCAGGTCCGGCATGTCCCCGCGAATGGGCGAGACATTCACCAGCCGGATGCCGGCGGCGGACGCCTGCCCGATCCAGTGCGCCATCTCATGCGAGCCGGCGCCGCCCGAGGTGATCTGGCCGTTGCGCAGCAGCATGCCGCCGAAGCACACCATGACCTTCGCGTGCGCCACGATGTCCCGCCAGTCGGCGACCGGGCCGGTGATGACATCGTTGGTGCCCATCACGTGCGGCATCAGGGTCATGCCGGCGGCGTACGAGTAGTTGGTCAGCTGACCAGTATAGCCCCCCGCCGCGCCGAGCAGCCGGTGCAGCTGCGTCCTGGCGTGATGGAAGCGCCCGGCCGACGACCAGCCGTAGCTGCCGCCGAAGATGCTGGCCGGGCCATGCGTGTCGCGTACCCGCGCCACCTCGCTCGCGACGAGCGCGGTCGCGGTCGCGGTGTCCCAATCGACCGGCACGAATGGCTCGCCGCCCCGGAACGTGCCGCCCTTGCGGTCGCCGTCCAGCCAGCCGCGCCGCACGTAGGGCCGGTCGATGCGGGTCGCCGCGTGCACCGCGTCCGGCACGGAGGCGAGCAGCGCCGGCGGGTTGGCATCGCGCGCGAAGGGCCGCGCCTCGGTCAGCCGGCCGTCCTCCACCACGGCGGTGAAGGCGCCCCAGTGGGCGGCGTGCGGCTTCAGCTCGGTCATGGGGAAAGCCTCTCGAACACTGTGGCGCAAGCGGGGTTCCTAGCCGCGCCGTACCCTGCTTACTATGGCGCGTGTGCCCCCGCTGAAGGAAGCGTCCCCATGACCCCGCCCCGCGCCAATTCCAATGCCGCGCGCGACATCGCCAACGCGCTGCACCCCTATACCGATCTGCGGACGCATCTGGAGGTCGGCCCCGTGGTGATCGCCCGTGGCGAGGGCGTGCATGTCTGGGACGACCAGGGCAAGAAATACATCGACGCGCTGGCCGGCCTGTGGTGCGCCTCGCTCGGCTTCTCCAACGAGCGGCTGGTGCAGGCGGCGGTCAAGCAGATGCGCACGCTGCCGTTTTACCATTCGTTCGCGGCGAAATCGCACGAGCCGATGATCGACCTGGCGGAAATGCTGATCCAGCGCGCGCCGGTGCCGATGAGCAAGGTGTTCTTCGCCAATTCGGGGTCCGAGGCGAACGACACCGCGATCAAGATGGTCTGGTACTTCAACAACGCGCTCGGCCGGACCAAGAAGAAAAAGCTGATCGGGCGGGTGAAGGGCTATCACGGCATCACCGTCGCCTCGGCCAGCCTGACCGGCCTGCCGGTCAACCACCGCAGCTTCGATGTGCCGCTGCCCGGCTTCATCCACACGATGACGCCGCACCACTACCACATGGCCGAGTCCGGCGAGAGCGAGGAAGCCTTCGCCACGCGCTGCGCCGACGAACTGGAAAAGCTGATCCTGGCGGAAGACCCGGACACGGTGGCCGCGATGTGGGCCGAGCCGGTACTGGGCGCCGGCGGCGTGATCGTGCCGCCGCGCACCTATTACGAGAAGATCCAGGCGGTCCTGAAGAAATACGACGTGCTGCTGGTCGCCGACGAGGTGATCTGCGGCTTCTGGCGCACCGGCAACTATTGGGGCAGCCAGACCATGGGCTTGCAGCCGGACATCCTGACCTGCGCCAAGGCGCTATCCTCCTCGTACCTGCCGATCAGCGCGGTGATGGTCAACGAGCGCGTGTTCCAGGGCCTTGCCGACGAATCCCACAAGATCGGCACCTTCGGCACCGGCTTCACCTATTCCGGCCATCCGGTCCCGGCCGCGGTCGCGGTGGAGACGCTGAAGATCTACGACGAGACGGATATCGGCACGCATGTCCGCCAGGTCGGCCCGTACATGCAGAACGAGCTGCGCCGCCGCCTCGGCGAGCACGAGCTGGTGGGCGAGGTGCGCGGCCTGGGTCTGATCGCGGGCGTGGAACTGGTGGCCGACAAGGCCGCGCACAAAAACTTCGAGCCGGGGCAGAAGATCGGCGCGCGCGCGGCCAAGCTGATGGAGGCCAACGGCGTCATCGGCCGGGCGATGGTCAACGACCTGCTCGGCTTCTGCCCGCCGCTGATCGTCACCGAGGCCGAGGTGGACGAGTTCATCGACGGCACGGTGAAGGCGCTCGACGAACTGGCGGTGCAGTTGCGGCGGGAGAAGATCACGGTCGTCGGTTGAGCGGCACCGTGATCTCCGGCACCGCCGATCCGCGTTTCGAAGGCGTGCGGGAGGCGTTGGCCTCCTGCTTTGCCGACGGGATCGACCATGGCGCGGCGGTCTGCGCCGTGGTCGATGGCCGCGTGGTGGCGGATCTGTGGGGCGGCCATGCGGACGCCGCGCGCACGCGGCCGTGGCGGCGCGACACGCTGGTCAATGTCTGGTCCGCCACCAAGGGCGTCGTGGCGCTGGCGGTGGCGATGCTGGTGGAGCAGGGCAAGCTCGACTACGCTGCCCCTATCGCCTCTGTCTGGCCGGAATTCGCCGCCAACGGCAAGGACAGCATCCCGCTCGATCTGGTGATGTCCCATCGCGCGGGGTTGAACGGCACGGCGGCGCCGATCACCGAGGCCGAGTTGCTCGCCTGGACCCCGTATGTCGCGGCGCTGGCCGCGCAGGCGCCGCTGTGGGAGCCGGGCAGCCGCTGCGTCTATCACATGCTCAGCTACGGCCATCTGGCGGGCGAGCCGATCCGGCGTGTCACCGGCGGCTCGGTTGGCGCGTTCATCGCCCAGAACATCGCGGGGCCGCTGGGCGTGGCGTTCCATGTCGGCCTGCCGGAGAACGAGGACGCGCTGGCAGCCGAGATCGTGCCCGGCCCGCTGGTGGATGCCGGCATGGAGAAATTGCGCGAGGGCGCCTACGGGCAAGGGGCCCGCAACCCGACGCCGCGCGCCGATGCGCCGAACCATCGCGCCTGGCGCGCGGCCGAGGTGCCGGGCGGCAACGGCCATGCGAACGCACGGGCGCTGGCGACGATCTACGGCACGCTCGCGCGGGGCGGCGGCTCGCTGATCTCGCCCGCCGGGCTTGCCGCCGCCACCGCCGAGCGGTTTCGTGGCGAGGATGCGGGCTTCCAGTTGCCGACGGCTTGGGGCGCCGGGTTCCGGCTGGACGACGCCGCCAACTACGGGCCGCGCGCCTCGGCCAGAAGCTTCGGCCACAGCGGCTGGGGCGGCGCGGTGGCCTTCGCCGATCCCGACGCCCGCCTCGGCTTCGCGTACGTGACCAACCACATGCGCGATTTCCTGGACGGTATGGACGTTCGCCGGCAGCGTCTGACCGCGGCGGTGTACGCGGCCCTGTAGCCGGGGCGCCGTAGCCTGGGCGCTACGGTGCCGCCGCGCACACCACCCGGCGCTGCCCGAGGCCGGCGGCCATCAGCGCGCCCGCCGTGTGGCATGCCGCCACGCCGATGAGTGTGGCGGCGAAGGCGTGGCTGATCGCGACAGATCCGGTCGCGGTGCCGAGCTTGGCGAAGAACACCCCGCCCAGCACGGCCACGCCGAGCGCCGCGCTGACCTGGAGCGTCGAGTTCACCATGCCGCCCACCAGCCCGGCCCGGTGCGGCTCCACGCGCTCCACGATCACGCGCACCATGGTCGGCATCGTCGTGCCCATGCCGAGGCCGATCAGCACCAGCGCCGGCCCCAGCAGCGGCCAGGGAGGCGCCGCGCCGCCAAACCACGTGGCCAGACCGGCGGTGGCCAGCAGCCCCGAGGCGGAGAAACAGAACCCCAGCGACGGCGCGGCGCTGCCCAGCCAGCCGGCGATGCGCGGGCTGAACGTGGAACCGGCCAGGAAGCCGGCGGAGAACGGCAGGATCGCAAGCCCGGCCTGGAACGCGGTGAAGCCGAGTCCGCTTTGCAGATAGATCGAATAGGTCAGGAAGAACGCCGCCATCGCATACAGCGTCGTGATGGCCCCCAGGCCGCGCAGCAGCCCCTTGGATTGCAGCGCGTCCATGGCGATCAGCGGGTCGCCGCCCACCTTGGCCAGACGGATCTCGTAGCGGCGGAACGCCTCGAGCAGGATCGGCGTGCTCAGCAGCATCGCCACCGTCCACCAGGGCCAACCCTGCTCCCGCCCCTCGACCAGCGGCAGCACGAAGGCGGTGAGCGCGAGGCTCGACAGCAGCACGCCGCCGATATCCAGGCGCGGCCGATGCTGGCCGCGCGTCTGCCGCACCAGCGGAAACGCGGCCACGAAGGCGACGAGGGAGATCGGCAGGTTGATGAGGAAGATCAGCCGCCAGCCCAGCCCATCGAGGTCGGCGCCCACCAGCGCGCCGCCGAGCAACTGGCCCACCGCCGAGGACAGGCCGATGGTGATGCCATAGATGCTTAGCGCCCGCGCCCGCTCACGCGGCGGGAACAGCGCGTGCACCGAAGCGAGCGCCTGCGGCGCCATCGCCGCCGCCGTCAGCGCCTGGAGCAGCCGTGCGAGGATCAGCGTCGTCGGCGACCACGCCAGCCCGCAGAACGCCGAGGCCAGGGCGAAGCCCGCGAGTCCGGCCAGGAAGACGGTCTTGCGTCCGAAAATATCGCCCAGCCGCCCGCCGGTAATGAGCAGCACCGCGTACACCACGGCATAGCCGGAGATCACCAGTTGCACCTCGGCCGGCGAGGCATGCAGGCCGGCGCGGATCGACGGCATGGCGACATTGACGATGAAGAAGTCGAGCGGTGCCAGGAACGCCCCGGTCAGCAGCACGACGAGGGCGGCCCAGCGGTTCGGGTCGGGCGCGGTATCGACCCGGACGAGATGGCGCTGCATGGACGCTCCTTTCGGCTGTGCGGTGCAACAAGCGCCGCGTCGGGAGCAATATGGACGTACGTATTAAATCATCAACCCGGCTCACGCGGGTTTTCGCCCACCGCGCGCCTCAGCGCAGCACACGCCTCAACGCAGCACACGACTGAACAGGATGTTTTCGAATCGGTCGATCGGCGCGGCACTGCCCTCCGCCTTTGCCACCAGGATCGCGCCCTGCAACGAGGACACCACGAACCCGGCCACCTCGTTGCAGTCCAGGCTGCCCGGCACCTCGCCCGCCTGCACCGCCGCGCGCAGGCAGGCGGCGACCGCCTCGCGCGTCTCGGCGAAAATCTCGGCCACGCGGCGGCGGATCGCCTCGCCGTGCTCGTTCGCCTCGGCCAGAAAGTTGCCGTACAGGCAGCCGTTGCGGATGCCGGTCTGGGTCAGGCGGTCGCGGCGGGCGTCGATATAGGCGCGCAGCCGCTGCAACGGCGCCAGCGCCTCATCGCGCAGCGTGGCGCCCATCACCGCGCGGCCACGGCTGGCGTACAGATCCAGCACCTCCAGGCCGAACGCCTCCTTCGAGGCGAAATGGTTGGTGAACGAACCCTGCGGCACGCCGGCGGCGTGCACGATGTCGCGCACGCTGGCGCCGGCGAAGCCGTGCTCGTGCACCACGCGCAAGCCTTCGGTCAGGATTTTCTCGCGGTTGGACGGTTTGGCCATGCGGCCAATATGTTCGTCCGTATTGTCCGCTTCAAGCCGGCCGGTGCTAGCGAACCCGGCTGACCGTATAGTCCGCCACGGCTTCCAGCGAGCGGCGCAGCCGGCTGTCCGGGAACAGGGCGAGGCGCTGTTTCGCCATCGCGGCGAAATCGGCGGCGCGGTCCAGCGTGGTGGCGATGGCGCCGTGCGCCGCCATCAGGCGCAACGCTTCGTCCAGATCGGCCTCGGTCTGCTCGCTGGCCTCGATCGTGCGGTGCCAGAACCCCCGCTCCGTGGCATCCCCGGCGGCGTAGGCGGCCAGCACCGGCAGGGTGATCTTGCCTTCGCGAAAATCGTCGCCCACCGTCTTGCCCAGCGTCGCCTGATCCGCGGCGTAGTCGAGCGCGTCGTCCACCAGTTGAAACGCGATGCCGAGATTCATGCCGTACTCGCGCAGCGCCTGCTGCTCGGCCAGCGGCCGCCCGGCGATCACCGGCCCGACCTCGCAGGCGGCGGCGAACAGGGCGGCGGTCTTGCCGCGCACCACCTCAAGATAGCGGTCTTCCGGCGTGGCGAGGTCGTTCTGCGTGACCAGTTGCAGCACTTCGCCCTCGGCGATGGTCGCCGCCGCCGCCGAGAGGATTTCCATCACCCGCAGCGAGCCATCCGCCACCATCAACTGGAAGGCGCGCGCGAACAGGAAATCGCCGACGAGCACCGAGGCCTGGTTGCCGAACACCGCGTTGGCGCTGGCAAGCCCCCGGCGC
>JAKBCB010000201.1 GCA_021808185.1 Pseudomonadota bacterium | reverse complement strand
GTCGGCGTGGTCCAGCACCAGCACGCGCCGCCCCCGCCGCCCGGCGGCGAGGGCGCACATCAGCCCGGCGGCGCCGGCGCCGATAACAACGATGTCGAAGTTCAGTGGCTCACGGCGCCGCCCGCCGCCTTCCACGCGCTCATGCCGCCTTCGATGTGACATGCGGTGGAGATACCGGCGTCCTGCGCCGCCTGCACCGCCATCGCGCTGCGCTCGCCGAAGGCGCAGAAGAACACCAGTCGTTTGCCGGTGGCGGTCGCGAGTTCGTGCAGCACGCCGCCCGGCCCCAGGTTCTGCTGCAAATCCGGATACGGGGCATGCAGCGTGCCGGGAATGAGGCCGTGTTTCTCCCGCTCCCGCCGTTCGCGCAGATCCACCACCGCCACGTCGCGCCGCCCGAGCAACGCCGCTGCCTCCGCCGGGGCAATCGCCCATCCCCGTCGCGCGATCTCGGCCTGCAACAATCCCTGTTGCATGTTCGCAGGCACCGCCACGTCCATCATCTTCGGGTCCGGCAGGTTCAGATTGGCCATCAGCGCCACGTACTCGTCGCGACAACTCACTTGCAGGCGCGGGTTGTGGCGGCGTTCCTCGCCGATGGTGCTGACCGTGTCGCCCTTGTAGTCGTGCGCGGGGAACACCAGCGTGTCGTCCGGCAGGCGCAGCAGGCGTTGCAGGCTGTCGTACTGCATCCGCGCGTCGCCGTTCTGGAAATCCGTCCGCCCGGTGCCGCGGATCAGCAGCGTGTCGCCCGTGAACACCCTGTCGCCCAGCACGAAACTGTAGGAGTCGTCGGTGTGGCCGGGCGTGTACATCACGTCGAGGCTGATGCCCTCGATGTCCAACCGGTCGCCCTCGGCGATGCGCATGGAGACGACATCGACCTTGCTCTGCTCGCCCATCACGGTGATGCAGCGCGTGCGGTCGCGCAGCGCGCCCAGACCGGTGATGTGGTCGGCGTGCAGATGCGTATCGACCGCCTTGACCAGCCGCAGGTCGAGTTCCCGCATCAGCGTGAGGTAGCGGTCCACCTTCTCCAGCACCGGATCGACGATCAGCGCCTCGCCGCCCTGCCTGCTGGCCAGGAGGTAGCTGTAGGTGCCCGATGCGCTATCGAACAATTGCCGGAAGATCATCGCAAGTCTCCCCCCGCCGGGCCCCGCGCACACTCGCGCGGGACGGCAATGAACGCAAAGCCATCAGCCGCCGGCGCCACGCGGTTTCGCCCCCGCCGCGATCCGCCGCTCGATCTCCACGATGGCGGCGGGCAGGTCGGCGATACTGTCGATCACCATGTCGGCCTGGAATGCCTCCATCTCCGCCGCCGCCCGCGCCCGCAGCGCCGCGCGCGCCTCGGGGGCCAGGGTGGCGAAGTCCGCCTCCGACAGCCCGGCGATGTTGCCGGTCAGTGCCAGCCCCACGGTCCAGGTGCCGGCCGCCGCGCCCTCGCCGATGCCCACCGGGGTGTCGTCCACCTTCACCACCTGGTCCGCGGGCCAGACGCCAAGGCGGGCCATCGCGTACCACATCATCAGCGGGCTCGGCCGCCCCGCCGGCAGATCGCCTGCGCATACCACCACCTCCGGCGCGTAGCCGCCGGCCGCGGCCACTGGCAGCAGCTTCTCCATGATCGGGCGGGTATAGCCGGTGGTGGAGCCGATCCTGATGCCCCGCGCCCGCAGCGCGCCGATGGCCTCCAGCGCGCCAGGGATGAACCCGGCATGGTCCACGACGGAGGCGACGTTCATCGGCTCGAACACGGCAAAGATCGCGTCCGCGTCCGCGTCGGAAAAGTCCCGCCCGTGCTTCGCCCGCCACGCGGCGGCCACGCGCGGCGCCCGGCCGACCGCCTTGATGTGATCGAGCTTGGCCATCCCCATCGGCCCACGCGCGTCGGCGACCTCGATCGCCACGTCGAACTCCGCGAAGGCGCGCACGAACGCGCCCATCGGTGCCCGGCTACCGAAATCGACGACGGTGCCGGCCCAGTCGAGAATCGCAGCCTTGATCGTGCGCATGGCGTCCAATGTGTCCCGTTTGTCCCAGGTGATCAGCAGGCGGTGGGCCGGCCGGCATCGCCGAGGCGTCGCCCACGCTATGCGCCCGTCAGCGCCGCCGCGATGCCGAGGCTCGCCAGTTCCTCGTCCTCGTCCTGCGACAGACCGCTGACCGCCACGGCACCCACGACCTGCCCCTCCACGATCACCGGCATGCCCCCGCCCCAGCCGAGATAGCGCGGGTCGCCCCACCACGCGGTGTCGTAGCCCTTCGCGCGCACACTCTCGCCCAGGGCGCGGGAGGGTTTGCGCAGGCGTGCGGCGGTAAATGCCTTGTTGCTGGCGATCGGCCCGGATTCCAGCGGGGCACCCGCCATGCGCAGCAGGCCCAGCAATTCGCCATGCCCATCGGCCACCGCGATCACCACGGGCTTGCCGCGCCGTGCCGCCTCGTCGCGGATAGCGTTGACCGCGCGCATCGTCTCGGCATCCCCGAGCACCGGCACCGTCCGCATTGCTCAGCCCCCCACCGCGTCGGCCCGCAGCCCGCCGCGCGCGGGTTTGCAGCAGGCGCAGGCGCCCGGATGCGCGCGCGCCCCGCCCGCCACCGGCGCGGCCCCGCCATTGCCGCCCAGCGCAGGGCTGGCCAGCAGGTTGCGCGGCGAGGCCGCCCCGCAATCCGGGCAGTCGCACGGCGCGTCGAACGCGGCGAGTGGCCGCATCGCGGCGAACGGGCCGCAGGCCTCGCAGACATACTCGTAAAGCGGCATGGTTCCTCGTGCCCCAAGCCTCACCCGGTCGCGGTGTCGGCCCGCGCAACATACAGCGGCGGCAACCCATCGTCATCCCATCGGCCGGCGCGCGCGGCGTATCGGCATTCTCGGCCGGCCGGGCTAGCCTGAGCCGCCCCAACGGAACCCGCGCCATGCCCGTCCGCGCCGACCGCAGCGAAGGCGACATCAACCTCACGCCCGCGCGCGCCGCATGGCTGCGCGAGCACATCGACGCCGACACACACACCCTGCTCGCCGCCGACGAGGCGGCGTTCCTGCGGCAGGCGCTCTCCACCCCATGCCTCGACGTGGTGGAGCGCGCGGAGGGTATCTGGCTGATCGACGCGCAGGGCCGGCGGATCATGGATTTCCACGGCAATTCCGTGCACCAGGTCGGCTACGGCCATCCGCGCGTGGTCGCGGCGATCACCCGGCAGATGGCCACCCTGCCGTTCAGCCCGCGCCGCTACGCCAACCGCGCCGCCACCGACCTCGCCGAGCGGCTGGCCGCGCTTGCTCCCGGCGGGCCGCACAAGGTGCTGTTCGCGCCGGGCGGCACGGCGGCCATCGGCATGGCGCTGAAACTCGCCCGCGCCGCCACTGGCCGGCACAAGACCGTCTCCATGTGGGATTCGTTCCACGGCGCCTCGCTCGACGCCATTTCCATCGGCGGCGAAGCCATCTTCCGCCGCGACGCCGGCCCCCTGCTGCCCGGCGCCGAGCACGTCCCGCCCCCGGCACTCGCCGCCCGCTTCTTCGGTACCGACGGCCGCGCGCACGAGCGCCTCGCCGACTACATCGATTACGTGCTGGAGGTGCAGGGCGACGTGGCCGCCGTGATCGCCGAGCCGATGCGCTGGACCACGGTCGAGCCACCGCCGGCGGATTTCTGGCCGCGCGTGCGCGCCAGTTGCGACCGCCACGGCACCCTGTTGATTTTCGACGAGATCCCGAGCGGCCTCGGTCGCACCGGCACGATGTTCTATTGCGAGCAGACCGGCGCGGACCCGGACATGCTGGTGCTCGGCAAGGGTCTGGGCGGCGGCATTTTCCCGCTCGCCGCGCTGATCTCCCGCGCCGGGCTGGATGTCGCGGCGGACCGCGCGCTCGGCCACTACACGCACGAAAAATCGTCCGTGGGCTGCGCCGCCGGCCTCGCCACGCTGGACGTGCTGCGCGACGAAGGGCTGGTCGAGAAGGCGGCGACGCTGGGCACCGAGGCTCTGGCCCGGCTGCGCGCGCAGGTGGGCGGCTTGCCCGGTGTGCGCGCGGTGCGCGGCGTGGGTCTGTATTTCGGCGTGGAACTGGACGACCCGGCGCGGGCCGATGCCGCGATCTACCGCTGCCTCGCCCACGGCCTCAGCTTCAAGGTCGGCGGCGGCACCGTGCTGACCCTCTGCCCGCCGCTGACCATCACGCCGGCGGATCTTTACGCGGCGTTCGACATCGTGGCGGGGGCGCTGGCCGATCCCGAGCCGTAGGATGGAATGCCCGAGCGCGGTCCGTCCTACGCCGGCCTAACCCGCCGCCGCCCGTCATTCCCCACATCCTCCAGCATCCAGCCGCGCCGCAGCATGTAGTTCACATGCGCCAGCGTCTCGCCGAACGCGAAACTGGTCTGGTGCGCGTCCAGCTTGCGCGGGAACAGCAGCGGCACGATCTCGGCCGGCAGCATCGGTGCCGCCGCGCACGCATCCAGGATGTCCTGGCAGCGCTGGTCGTGGTGCTTCGTCAGCTCGGCGATGCGCGCGTGCAGCCCGACGAACGGCAGGTTATGCGCGGCGAGAACGAAGGCGTCCTCCGCCACGGCCCCGTTCAACTCCGCCAGGGTGCGGAGAAAATCGCCGAGCGGATCGCCCTGCGGCTCGTGCGGCCACACGCTGACATTGGGCGAGATCTTCGCCAGCACCTGATCCGCCGCCAGGAACAGATTTTCCTCCCGGCAGTACAGCATCATCATTTCCGGCGAATGCCCGCCGCCGGTCAGCACCTCGAACCGCCGTCCGCCGATGCTCAGCCCATCGCCCGACGCCACGCGGCGATAGGTGTGCGGCAGGTCGGTGGTGAGCCAGCGATAGCCGATGTCGCGCTCCAGCAGCGCGCCGATGGAGGCATCGTCCAGCCCGCAGGCGGCGTAATAGGCGGTGTGCGCCTCGATCTCCTCCGGCTCGGCCCACCGCCTGTGGAAATGCGTGCCGAGATATTCCGTCCGGCTCATTGTCAGTTCGATGCCGCACCGCTGCGTCAACCAGCCGGCCAAGCCCACATGGTCGGGATGGAAATGCGTGCAGATCAGCCGCGTCGGGCGCCGGTCGGCCAGCGGGCCGGCGAGAACGGATTCCCACCAGGCGCGCGAGCGGGCATCGTTGATGCCGGTGTCCAGGATCGCCCAGCCGGCGCCGTCCTCGATCAGATAGACGTTGATGTGATTGAGCTGGAACGGCAGTGCCAGGCGCAGCCACAGGATGCCGGGGGCGACCTCCACCGGCCGGCCAAGCTCGGGCGGCACGGGCGAGGGGAAGTGCAGCGTGGCGGCGGTGATAGTGGACATGGCGCCGGTTTACGGTCGCCCGCCGGTGCCGACAAGCGGCGGCAACTCAGCCCCGCACCACCAGCGTCGCAATCAGGCTTTGTACCAGCGTGCCGTCCGCCAGACACGTCCGGCTCGCCACCCGCACCCGCCCCTGGCCGGGACGGTTGGCGGACGGAATTACCTCGACCACCTCGCTCTCGACATACAGCGTGTCGCCCGGCCGCACCGGGCGGTGCCAGCGCAGCTCGTCGATCCCGGCGCCGACGATGCCGCCCGCGATCGGCATCCCGCCCTCGACCAGCAGCCGCATGGTCAGCGCCGCCGTGTGCCAGCCGCTCGCGGCGAGCCCCTTGAACGGCCCTGCTTCGGCCGCCGCGTCGTCCAGGTGGAACGGCTGCGGGTCGAACTGGCGGGCAAACGCCTTGATCTCGTCGGCCGTGACGATCAGGCTCGCCGAACGGAAACGCTGCCCCACCGCGAAATCACCAAACCGCACCGCATCGGCCATCGCCGTCTCCCCTGTCCGCCGCGCAGCATAGACCGGCGACACCTGGGGATCGACAAGCGCGCGGACACGCGGAGGATACGGGCATGATCGATCCCGAATCCGCGCTGTTCGTGCATGTCCGAAAAGTCGTCTGGGCCGACACCGACCCCGCCGGCATCGCCTATACCGGCCGCTTCCCCAACTTCGCCCTCGAAGCCATCGAGGCGTGGTGCGACGCGCGGCTCGGCATGGACTGGTTCCAGATGCACAACCGACTCGGCGGCGGCACGCCGTTCGTGCACATGAGCATGGATTTCCGCGCCATGCTGCGCGCGGGGGACCGGCTGGCCAGCACCGTGGCGCTCCTGCGCGCCGGCCGCTCCTCGCTGGAATTCGCCGTCACCGGGCGGCTGGCGGATGGCACCGTCTCGTTCGATGGCCGCTTCGTCTGCGCCTTCGTGGACGACGCCACCCACAAATCCCGCCCGATCCCGGAGCGGTTCGTCCCCGCCGTCGCGCGCGAAGTGGCGCTGGCCCAGGCGAAGGGCTGAGGCTCAGCCTTCCGCGAGGACGGACAACGCCGCGGCCACGCCGCCCGGCCGGTGCGGGATGCCCGCGAGCCGCAAGCCCATCTCCACGCCGCCGAGCGCGCCAAGCAGGGTCAGGTCGGCCAGATCACCGAGATGGCCGATGCGGAACACCCGGTCCTTCAGGATGCCCAGCCCGTTGCCCAGGCTCATGTTGAAGCGCCGGAGAATGAGCGCGCGCAGCGCGTCGGCGCTGTGCCCCTCCGGCAGCCGGACAGCGGTGAGCGAGCCGGAATAGTCGCGCGGCTCGGCGCATTGCACCTCCAGCCCCCAGGCCGCCACCGCCGCCCGCGTCGCCGCCGCGTGGCGTGCGTGGCGGGAGAACACGTTCTCCAGCCCTTCCTCCTCCAGCATCGCCAGCGCCTCGCGCAGCCCCTGCAACAGATTGGTCGCCGG
>JAKBCB010000200.1 GCA_021808185.1 Pseudomonadota bacterium | reverse complement strand
GAGCAGGCCCACGAAGGCGCCGAGGCCGCCGATCGCCACCGACAGCAGCACGGGGACCGGAATCACCCAACTTTCATACAGCGCCACCAGGAACAGGTAGGCGAACAGCACCGCCAGCGCGAGGATCGCCCCGGTCTGCCCGGCCGCCTGGATTTCCTGGAACGCGGTGCCGGTCCATTCGAAATCGTACCCGGGCGGCAGCGTGCGGGCGGAAATCTGCGCCATCGCCGCCAGCGCGTCGCCCGAGGACACGCCCGGCGCCGGGCCGCCGTTGATGGTGATGGAGCGGTAATTGTTGTAGCGGCTGATGGTCTGCGGCCCGGTGACGATGCGCAGATCCGCGATCGAGCGCAGCGGCACCATGGTGCCCTTGTTGTTGCGCACGAACACCCGCCAGATCGCCGGGATGTCGTTGCGGTCGTAGTCCTCGGCCTGGATGTTGACCTGCCAGGTCCGGCCGAACATGTTGAAGTCGTTGACGTAATACCCGCCGAGCGTGGCCTGGAGCGCGGTGAACACGTCGTTGATGTTCAGCCCCAGCGCCTGCGCCTTGTCGCGGTCGATGTCGAGGAACAGGCTCGGCGTGCTGGCGGTGAAGGTAGAGAACACGCGCGCGAGCCTGTGGTCCGCGTTGGCCGCGCCGAGCAGCCCATACATCACGCCGCCCATCTCGGCCGGCTCGCGGCCTTCCAGGTTCTGCAACTGGTATTCGAAGCCGCCGCTGGTGGACAGGCCGATGATCGGCGGCAGGTTGAACGGGAACACCACCGCCGAGCGGATGGTCTGGGCCGCGCCGAACACGCGCCCGATCAGCGCGTCCGCCTTGTCCGCCGCCGCCTGCCGGTCCGCGAAGGGCTTCAGGCGCGCGATGACGAAGGCCGCGTTGCTCTGCGCGCCACCATCGAGCAGCGAGAAACCGACGATGGACAGCACGTTGGAGACCTGCGGCAGCCCGTGCAGTATATCCTCGACCCGCTTGACCACGTTGCGCGTGCGCGCGACGGAGGCTGCGTCCGGCAACTGCACGTTGACGAAGAACGCGCCCTGGTCCTCCTGCGGCAGGAAGCCCGTGGGGGTGCGCAGCGACAGCGCGTAGATGCCGCCGCCGGCCAGCAGCACGAGCGGGACCGAGATGATCGCCAGCCGCAGCAACCGGCGCACGATGCTGGCGTAGCCGTCGCGCACATGGTCGATGCCGCGCATCAGGTAGCCAAGCGGGCCGCGCTTGGGGCCGGTGTGGCTGAGGAAGATCGCGCACAAGGCAGGCGAGAGCGTCAGCGCCACCAGGGCGGAGATGACCATGGCGACGCTGATCGTCACCGCGAACTGGCGGAACAACTGCCCGGAAATGCCAGGGATGAAGCCGATCGGCACGAACACCGAAAGCAGCACCAGCGAGATCGCGATCACCGGCCCGGTGATCTGCCGCATCGCCTTTTTCGTCGCCTCGGCGGGCGACAGGAAGGGTTCTTCCTCCATCACGCGCTCGACGTTCTCGACCACGACGATGGCGTCGTCCACCACGACCCCGACAGCGAGCACGAGCGCCAGCAGCGAGACGGTGTTGGCCGAATAGCCGAGCACCAGCAGCACCGCGAACGTGCCGATCAGGCTGACCGGGACCGCGACGGTGGGGATGATGGTCGCGCGCAGATTGCCGAGGAACAGGAACACCACGACGACGACGAGGATGAACGCCTCGATCAGCGTGCGCTCGACTTCCCCGATGGTGTCGCTGACGAAGGTGGAGCTGTCGTAGAAGATCACCTTCTTCAGCCCGGGCGGGAAGCGGGTGGACAGGTCGTCCAGCGCCTGCGACACGCGCGCCGAGGTCGCCACCGCGTTGGCGCCGGGCGAGAGATACATGCCGATCGTCACCGCCGGGTCGCCGTTCACCCGGCTCAGCGTGTCGAGCGTGGCCGCGCCCAGTTCCAGCCTTGCCACATCGCCCACGCGCAGAACGCTGCCGTCCGGGTTGGCGCGCAGCACGATCTTGCCGAATTCCTCGGGCGTGATCAGCCGGCCCTTGGTTTGCAGGTTGATCTGGAATTGCGTCGCGTCCGAGGTCGGGCGCGCGCCGATGCGGCCCACGGCCCCCTGCACGTTCTGGCTTTGCAGGGCGGCGATGATGTCCGACGGCATCAGGTTCAACGAGACCAGCCGGTCGGTGTCGAACCAGATGCGCATCGAGTAGTCCTGCGCGCCGAACACGAATGCCTGGCCGACACCGGGCACGCGCGAAAGCCGGTCCAGCACGTTGATGGTGATGTAGTTGCTGATGAACAGCGGGTCCTGCTTGCCGCCCTCGCTGTAGAATTGCAGGAACTCCAGGATGGCGGAGCTGCGCTTCTGCACCGTCACGCCCTGAAGCTGCACCTCGGACGGCAGCTTGGAAACGGCGGCCTGCACCCGGTTGTTGACGTTGACCACGTCGATGTCCGGGTCGGTGCCGAGCGCGAAGCTGACGGTGAGCGAATAGCTGCCGTCGTTGGCGCTGTTCGACTTCATGTACAGCATCTGATCGACGCCGTTGACCTGCGCCTCCAGCGGCTGCCCCACGGTGGATTCCACCACGGCGGCCGAGGCGCCGGGGTAGCGCGTCGTCACCGTCACCTGCGGGGGGACGATGTTGGGGAACTGCGCCACCGGAATGCGCGTCAGCGCGATCAGGCCCGCAAGCGTGATCAGGATCGCCAGAACGATGGCGAGCCGCGGTCGATCGACGAAGATCGCGGAGAACATCGGCTCAGCCCTTGGCCGGCGGCGCGGCCGGGGGTGCCCCGAGCGGTGCCGGGTTCACCGGCGCGCCGGGGCGCACCTTCTGCACGCCATCGACGATCACCGTCTCGCCTTCCTGCAAGCCGCTGAGCACCGTCGCCATGTCCGGCGAGGACTGGCCGAGCCTGACGCTGCGGTGCTCGGCCTTGTTCTCGGCATTCACGACATAGACGAAATAGCCCTGCTGGTCCGAGAGCACGGCGATGCGCGGGACCGCCAGCACCTGCACCGGCTCCACGCCCTCGACGCGCACGGTGACGAATTCGCCATCGACCAACTCGCGCGCGCCGGGGTCGCCGGCCCCGGCGCCGGGGCGCAGCGGGTTGGCGATGCGCGCGCGCAGTTGCAGCGTGTCCGTGGTCAGCGCCACCGAGGGATCGACGTAGTCGAGCTTGCCGGATTCCCGGTAGATCGTGCCGTCCGGCAGCCGCAGCTTCACCGCGATCGCGCCGAAGCCGCCCTTGTCGGCGTAATGCGTGCGCAGATCGAGCACCGCGCGCACCGAGGCGGGGAACAGCACATACATCGGGTCCTGGCTGTAGATCGTCGCCAGCGGTCCGGAACTGGGGCTGACCACGTTGCCCACGGTGACGGCGGTGCGGGTGATGCGCCCGGCGATCGGCGCCTTGATCTCGGTGTAGTCGAGGTTGATCTGCGACGCATGCACCTGCGCCTGCGCCGCCTGCAACTGCGCGGCGTAGTTGGCCTGCTGCGCGGTCGCGTCATCCACCGTGGAGCGCTGGCCGGCCGGCGTGTTGAGCAGGCTTTGCGCGCGATTGAGGGTGATGGTGGCGTTGCGCAGCAGCGCCGCGGCTTGCGCCACCGTCGCCTGCTTGGTGGCCAGATCGGCCTCGAATGGCCCGCGTTCCAGCCGGTACAGCAGGTCGCCCTTCCGCACCTCGGCACCTTCCACGAAGTTGATGCTGTCGATGTAGGCTGTCACACGGGCGACGAGATCGACCTTGTCCATCGCCTGCACCCGGCCGACGAACTCGCTGCTTTCGGTGATCGGGTGCTTCTCGACCTTGACCACGCCGACGGAAGGCGGGCCGCCGCCGAACTGGGCATGGGCCGGGGCCGCCAGAGAGGGTAGACCGAGCGCGAGAAGCCCGATCAGCGGAAGAACGCGCATGCACACCTCTTGCAGGCAGCCCGAAATGGAGCCGCGCCGGGGGAACGACGGATGGTCGCAGATACCGGAGAATGTGGTCGCGTGATACGATCTTAAAGTCCCCGTCATCCGACGGGGCTGCGAAACGATCGCGGGAGGCGCGGATGACACAGCGCGTGACGGTGTGCGAGGTCGGGCCGCGCGACGGCTTGCAGATCGCGCACGGGCGGATGCCGACAGCGCTGAAATCCCGCTGGATCGCCGAGATCGCCGCCGCCGGCGTGCCGGAAATCGAGGTCGGCAGCTTCGTGCCCGCGCGCGTGGTGCCGGCGATGGCGGACAGCGCCGAGATCGTGCGCGCGGCCACGGCGCTGCCCGGCCTGACCGTGGTGGCGCTGGCCCCGAACCTGCGCGGCGCCCAGGACGCCCACGCCGCCGGCTCTCACAAAATCGTTATACCGGTCTCGGTGAGCGCCGGCCACAGCCAGGCCAACCTGCGCCGCTCCCCCGCCGAGCAGGTGGCCGAGGTGGCACGCATCGTGGCCTGGACGCGCGAACAGCCGCGCCCGGCGCGGATCGAAGGCGCCTTGTCCACCGCGTTCGGCTGCTCGATCGACGGCGTCGTGCCGGCCTCGGCCGTGGTCACCCTCGCCGAGGCACTGGCGGCGGCCGGGGTGGACAGTGTCTCGCTGGCCGATACCGTCGGCTACGCCAACCCGGCACAGGTGCGCGCACTGGTCCGCGCCGTGCGTGCCGCCGTGGGCGCGCGGCTGGAGCGGTTGCACCTGCACGACACCATGGGCCTCGGTCTGGCCAACGCGCTCGCCGGGCTGGATGAGGGCATTGTTAAATTCGACGCGGCGCTGGCCGGCCTCGGCGGCTGCCCGTTCGCGCCCGGCGCATCGGGCAACATCGTCACCGAGGATCTGGTGTTCATGCTGGAGAGCATGGGATTTTCGACGGGCATCGATCTCGCCCGGCTGCTGGAAGCACGCGCGACGCTGCGCGCGGGGCTGCCGGAGGACGAGTTGCACGGCGGGTTGGGCCGCGCCGGCATCCCGCGCACATTTCAGACGGCGGCTTAGCGACTGCGGCGCGAGACCAGCAGCACCGCGACCGACAGCACCACGTCCACCAGCGCGGCCGCCGCCAGCACGCCGAGCGTGCCGTGTACCCCGATCCGCGCCAGCAGCACGGCCGCCAGCATCGGCGCCACCGCCTGCGCCAGCAGGCTGGGCAGCGCCAGCCGGCCCATGCGCGCCGCGTAGCCGCCCGGGCCGAACAGCGCGAGCGGCACCGTCCCGCGCGCGATCGAACCGATGCCGATGCCGCCGCCGTAACACGCGATCGCCACCGGCAGCGCCGCCGGCCACGCCCAGAGCAGCAGCAGGCCAACCGCGACCAGCACGGTCCAGCCCTGCATCGTCCAGACCGGGTGGTGCCGCCTTGCCGTCAGCACCTCGATCAGCCGCGCGCCCACCTGCGACGGCCCCAGCGCCGCGCCGTAGCCCACGGCCACGGCGGCGGCGAGGCCGCTGGCCGTGAGGAAGCCCAGCAGGTGCACCGACAGCACCGCGCCAATCGCCTGTCCCAGCGTGCCGGCGGCCGCGACCAGGACGAACAACGCCCGATCCTCTCGCGCGGCGCCCGCGGCCGCAGGGGCGGCAACGGGCGCCGGCGGCCGGGCGGCCGGGCGCGGCAGCGCCACAAGGTAGATCGGCAAGACGAACAACAGATCGAGCACCGCCCAGGCAACGCAGGTGCCGCGCCAGCCGAACCGCGCCAGGAAGAACGCCGAGAGCGGCCACGCCACCGTGTTGGCGAATCCGGCCACCAGGGTCAGCGCCGAGATCGTCCCGCGCGCGCTCTCGCCATAGGCGCGGCCCAGGGTGGCGAACGCCGCGTCGTACAGCCCGCCGCCCATGCCAAGCCCGATCACCAACCAAGCCGCGATGTGCAGACCGAGATTCGGTGCCGCTGCCAGCGCCAGCATCCCGAGCGCCATCAGCACCGCGCTCGCAGCCAGCACCGGCCGACCACCGCGCGCCTCGATCAGCCGCCCGACACGCGGCGAGACCAGCCCCGCGACGACAAGCCCGAGCGACAGGCCCCCAACCACCCAGGGCAGTTGCCAGCCGGTCTCGGCCACCACCGCCGGGGCCAGCACGGCCGGAAGATAATAGGACGAGCCCCAGGCCATGATCTGCGCCACGCCAAGCGCGCCGACGACGACAGCGCGCGGCGGGGAGTGGCCCACGGACATGCCCGACGCGCGGCTACCCCTCCCCCACCCCCCTCCCGCAAGCGGAGGGGGCGTTGCCTGCTCCCCCTCCCCTCGCGGGAGGGGGCCTGGGGAGGGGTCGCCCGCCATCAGTTCAGGAACATCTTCCCCGGATTCATGATCCCGCGCGGATCGAGCGTCGCCTTGATCGACCGCATCACCGCCAGCGCCTCCGGCCCGTGCTCGGTCTCCAGGAATTCGCGCTTGCCGAGGCCCACCCCGTGCTCGCCGCTGCACGAGCCGCCCAGCGCCAGCGCGCGCGCCACCAGCTTGCGGTCCAGTGCCCAGGCGCGTTCCAGCCCGTCCGGCTCCGGCGGCACCATGATGAGGGCGTGGAAATTGCCGTCGCCCACATGCCCGACGATGGGCGCGGACAGGCCCGATACCGCGATGTCCCGCTTCGCCCCCAGCACCGCCTCGGCCAGTTTCGAGATCGGCACGATGCTGTCGGTGGCGATGCTCTTCCAGCCCGGCTTCTGCGCGCACGCCGCCCAGTAGGCATCGTGCCGCGCCTGCCACAGCTTCGTGCGCTCGGCGGGGTCGGTCGCCCAGCGGAAGCCGCGCGCGCCGAAGCCAAGGGCGATCTCCTCCGCCTGGGCCGCCTGCTCG
>JAKBCB010000199.1 GCA_021808185.1 Pseudomonadota bacterium | reverse complement strand
CCTCGACGATCATCTGCGTGAGGTACTCGCCGGCACCGCCCGCCGCCGTGATGCCGAACGAGAAGCCCTCGGCCAGATACAGGCCGGGTCGGCCGGGCGCGGGGCCGACCAGCGGGTTGCCGTCCGGCGTGTAGCTGATCGGGCCGTTATAGACCGTCTTGACGCCGCCCTTCTCGAAGCAGGGCATGCGGAAGAAGGCTTCCTCGATGTGCCATTCCAGCCGGTCCAGATCCGGCGGCAGCAATTCCGCCTTGAACCCTTCCGGCACGCCGTAGGCGCCCCAGACGGGCGCGCCGTTCTCATACGGGCCGAGAATCAGGCCGCCGCGTTCCTCGCGCATGTACCAGCGCGCATCGGCGTCGCGCAGCACCGGATGCTCGGGGTTGCCGGCTTTCCGCCATTCGACGATCTCGGGGATTTCGTCCGTGACGATGTACTGGTGCTCCACCGGGATCACCGGGATGGTCAGCCCCACCATCGCCGCCGTGTGCAGCGCGTGGTTGCCGGTGGCCGTGACCACCACGTCGCAGACGATGTCGCCCTGGTCGGTGGAAACCTTCCATTCGCCGGACGGAAGTTTCGTCAGCGCCGTCACGGTGACGCCGCGATGGATGGCGGCACCGTTCTTGCGCGCCGCGTCGGCCAGCAGCAGCGTGATGTCGGCGGGATTGATGTAGCCGTCGGTCGGGTGGTACAGCGCGCCCTTCAGGTCATCCGTATGCACCAGCGGGAAGCGACGCTTGATCTCGTCCGCACTCCACCATTCATGCGCGGTGCCGATGCTTTCGGCGGTGGTGGCGTAGGTCTGGTATTCCTCCATCCGCTCGCGCGTGCGCGCCATGCGCAGGTTGCCGACGCGCTTGAGACCGACATCGCGGTCCCATTCGGCGGACAGGCGGGAATACAGGTCGATTGAATAGCGGTGCAGCAGGCCGCCCGCGTAGCTCATGTTGAACAGCGGCAGCAGCCCGGCGGCGTGCCAGGTGGAGCCGGAGGTGAGCTCGTAGCGCTCCAGCAGCACCGCGTCGGTCCATCCGGCTTCCGTCAGATGGTACAGGATGGAGCAGCCGACCACGCCGCCCCCGACCACCACCACACGCGCATGCGACTGCATCGGTTTTCTCCCCGCGACCTGCAAGCCGCGAGGTTTAGCAGCCCCAGGCGTCGGGGACTTCACATAATGCGCCGCATAGGTCGGCCGTCGTGTCGATTTGGCTAAAGTCGCGGCTGCATCTTGCTCAGGGCGACAGTTTGTTGCGCGCGGCCAAGACACCGGCCCGGCGCGCGTCGCCCGCGCGCCGGAGGCAGGGTCAGTTGAACATGCCGCTCGAACTGCCGCTCGACCGGTCCACGTTGCGGTTCAGCTCGGAGAACGCCCAGTCCCGCCCCGGCAGCCTTGGCAGGTTGGTCAGCGCGGCCAGCGTCTTGTCCGGCCCGAGGGTGAAGATCGGCGAGGCCAGTTGCGCCTTCGCCGCCTCCGGTTGCCCGGCCTTCAGCGCCGAGTTCACCGCCAACAGCCGGTTGACCAGTTCCTGCGAGGGTGCGCTCGGTGCCACGCCGATGGCCGCGCGCGCCTGCTGACGGAATTGCTGCCAGGACAGTTCGCCGCCCGGGGAGTAGGTGCCGTAATTGCCGTAGAGGATGGTCTGGCCGGCCAGCCAGTCCTCGGCCGCGAGCGCGCGCGCCGCGCGGGCCGGGTTGCCCGCCGTCGTCGCCGGGTCTTTCAGCGCCCAACTGGCCAGCGAAATGGCATCGTTCTGCGACAGCTGCGGCGCGCCCTCGGGCGTCAGCGGCATCGTCGCGGTGTTGTTCGGTGGAAACGCGGCACACCCGGCCAACGCCAGCGCCAATGTCCCGCCAAGAACAAATGTCGTGATGTTCATGTGAGCGGCCCTCCTCGGCCTACTGCTCAGGACTTGGTCACGGGCCTGATTCGGACAAGCGCGCGCCACCTCGTCCCGCCTGGACAACAACCCGTGAGCGACCGGCGCGCGGCTGGGCCGCGCGCCGGCGTCCGATCAGTGGAACATCGACATCGGCGGCGGGCCGAACGTCCGATCCTCGTTGCGGTTCAGCTCGGCGAACGCCCAGTCCCGTCCCGGCAGCTTGGGCAGGTTGGCCAGAGCCGCCAGCGTCCGGTCCGGCCCGAGGGTGAAGATCGGTGCGGCCAGTTGTGCCTTCGCCGCCTCCGGTTGCCCGGCCTTCAGCGCGACATCCACCGCCAGCAGCCGGTTGACCAGTTCCTGCGACGGCGCGTTCGGCGGCACGCCGATGGCCGCGCGCGCCTGCTGGCGGAATTGTTGCCAGGACAACTCACCGCCTGGGGCATAAGTGCCGAAATTGCCGTACAGGATCGACTGCCCGGCCAGCCAGTCCTCGGCGGCGATGGCGCGCGCGGCGCGCGCCGGATTGCCGGCGGTGTTCGCCGGATCCTTCAGCGCCCAACTGGACAGCGCGATGGCGTCGTTCTGCGACAGCACCGGCGCGCCCTCGGGCGTCAGCGGCATGGTGGCGGTGTCGTAGGGCCGGAACGCGCCGCACCCGGCCAGCCCCAGCGCCAGCGCCAGGGCGCCACCGAGAGCGAGTGTCTTGATCTTCATTGGATCGACCCTCCTTGGTTCGATACTTGGCACGTAATCATGGCCAGGTGGCGGGCAAGTGTTACCCGCGTAACACTGACCAGACGACAATGCGCGGTCAGCGATGGCCACCGCCTGGATACAGATCCTCCGGCGCGATGCGCACATCGGCGACTTCGCGCCAGCCATCGTCGTGCGCGGCCCGGTAGAAACAATCCCGCCGTCCGGTGTGGCAGGCGACCCCCGGCTGATCCACCAGCACCAGCAGCGCGTCGCCGTCGCAATCCATGCGCAGCTCGATTAGCCGCTGCACCTGCCCGCTGGTCTCGCCCTTGCGCCATAACCCGCCCCGGCTGCGGCTGTAGTAACAGACCCGCCCGGTCGCCAGCGTCTCGGCGATCGCCTCGCGGTTCATCCAGGCCAGCATCAGCACCTCGCCGGTGTCGTGCTGCTGGGCAATGGCGGGGACGAGCCCCTGGGCATTGAAGCCGATGGAGTCGAGCAGAGAGGGGTCGGTCATGGCGATCCGGCATGGTATGAAGGGACTGGACGACCATATGGGCCATGGGTCGGCCGGGAGAAAGCATGGACGTCGCGGTTGCCACATTCTCGACCAGCACGCACGCGGCCCTGGCCCGCGCCGCCGCCGCTTGCGAGCAGCGCGGCGCCAGGCTGACCGACCTGCGGCGCGACGTGCTGGGCCTGATCCTGGAGGCGCCGGGGCCGACCGGCGCGTACGAGCTGCTGGCGCGCCTGCGTGCCCGGCGCGGGGCGGCGCAACCGCCGACCGTCTACCGGGCGCTGGATTTCCTGCTCGAACAGGGGCTGATCCATCGCATCGAGCGGCTGGCCGCCTTCGTCGGCTGCCTGGATGCACACGCCCACGATCACGGCCACGACCACGCGGCGCAATTCCTGATCTGTCGCGGCTGTGGACAGGTGATCGAGATCGAGGACGCGGCGCTGAGCGAGGCGCTGGCCGCCGCCGCCGGCAGGGCGGGGTTCCGCATCGGCCGCGCCACCGTCGAGGCCGAGGGGCTGTGCGCGGCCTGCGCGCCCCCCCTTGCCGGAACCGGCGCGCGGTCCTAGCTGCCGGGCGAGGCACAACAGCGAGGGACGCGGACATCCATGGACGAGGCGTTGACCGCGCCGCCGCTGGGGCTGCAACTGGCGCCGCTCGCGGCAAGCGACCCGGCGCGCGTCGCCGCCGCCGACCACGCGGCCCGGCACTGGACCAGCCCCGAGCCGGGGCGGCTGGCGCCGGGGTCGCAGGCGCATCGGCAGGCCACGCTGCGCATGTTCCGCGAGACCTTCAACCCGTACAAGCCCACCGTGATCGACTGGCCGAAGCTGAACGCCGAGGCGCGCGAACGGCTGGTGAGCCTGCCGATCTGGGACATCGCGGTGCAGACCGAGGGCCGCGCCCGCATCCGCATGACCACCTACGCCGAAAGCCTGCGCGACCCGGTGTGGCGCGACGCCATCGCGCTGAACGGATGGGAGGAGGGGCGGCACAAGACAGTGCTGGCGAATCTCGTCTCCGCCTACGGCATCACGCTGGAGCCGGAGCCGGCCTATCCGCGGCCGACGCGGGTGGAATGGGCCTACCTCGTCACCGGCTTCAGCGAATGCGTGGACAGTTTCTTCGCGTTCGGCCTGTTCGCCCTGGCCAAGCGGTCGCAGTTCTTCCCGCCCGAACTGGTCGATACGTTCGAGCCGGTGATGCAGGAGGAATGCCGCCACATCCTGCTGTTCGCCAACTGGCTCGCGGCGCACCGCGCGACGATGCCCTGGTGGCGCCGCCCGTGGTTCGAGCTGCGGGTGGCCGCCGTGTGGGTGTTCCTGGGCTGGGAACGCATCGGCATCGCGCGCGGCATGGACGACGGCAAGGGAGCCCCGAAGGCGCAGGACAACAACTTCACCGTCACCGGCAGCAAGGCGGTCAGCGACGTGGAGATCAGCGTCCCCGAGCTGATGGAACTGTGCTTGTCGGAGAACGACCGCCGCTTCGCCGGCTACGATGAACGGCTTTTGCGGCCGACGTTGATGCCGGCCCTGGTGCGCATCGCGTTGCGCTTCATGCGGCGCAAGCCGGCGCTGGCCTGACCAAGCCCCCTCCCGGCCGGGGAGGGGGAAGCGGGTCAGCCGATTTGCAGGAACACCCGCCCGCCTTGCACCTTCACCTTGTGGGTGGCGAGGTCGATGCAGACCGGCGCGCCCTTGGCCTCGCCGGTGCGCACGTCGAAGCGGCCGTTGTGCTTGGGGCACTCGATGATCCCGTCCATCACCAGCCCATCGGCCAGATGCACCTTCTCATGCGTGCACAGCCCGTCCGTCGCGAAATACGTGTCGTCGTTGAGCCGATAGATCGCGAAGGTGCGGCCGGCGTGATCGAAACGGATCACGTCCTCCGCGTCGATGTCCTCGGCGGCGCAGGCGTCGATCCAGCCATCGGCCATGGGCGGTCTTCCTTGTCTGGGGTGGGTTATTCGGCGGCCGGCAGGGGGCGGCGGACGAAATAGCTCGGCTCGCGCCGCTGCCGCAGCAGCGCGGGGATGATCTCCCGGTACGCGGCCAGCGTGCTGGGGTAGGGGGTGGGGCAGTCGGCCTTGATCGCCGCGTGCAGCGCCGGCAGCGCATGGTACGGGACCATGGGGAACATGTGATGTTCCACATGGTAATTCATGTTCCAGTACAGGAACCGGAACACCGGGTTCATGTACACGGTGCGCGCGTTCAGCCGGTGGTCCAGCACGTCCTCCGCCAGCCCCGCGTGCTGGGTCAGGCCGAAGAACAGCGTCATGAAGCCGCCGTAGAACGTCGGCAGGCCGACGAACATCGCGGGCAGGATCGAGCGTGTCCACACGCAGGCGAGAATGACCAGCGCGAACAGCGCCAGATAGATCCGCGCCACCAGAAAGACCTTCCAGCGCTCCATCTCCGGGATGAAGGTCGCTTCCTCGGCGGTCAGCCTGCCTGTCGCGTGAATGAACAGCTTCTTGATCGCGACCGGCCCGCTTTTCAGCTGGAACAGGTTGAGCAGCAACGTCCCGATCGAAGGCGGGCGAGGGGAGGCGATTTCCGGGTCGCGGCCGACGATGATGGTGTCCGTGTGGTGGCGCGTGTGGCTCCAGCGCCAGACGGTCGGTTCGCGCAGGATCATGAAGCAGGCGATGTGGTACACCACGTCGTTCATCCAGCGCGTCTTGAACGCGGTGCCGTGGCCGCATTCGTGCCAGCGGCTGTCCGAGGACGAGCCGTACAGCACGCCATAGGCGATGAAGAACGGCACGCACCACCAAGTCGCCCAGAAGTAATAGGCCAGCCCGCCGGTGACGATGAACGACGCGAACCAGATCAGCGTGTCGCGGATCGCCGGCCCGTCCGAGCGCTTCATCAGCTCCTTCATCTGCTTGCGCGGCACCGGGCAGGTGTACCAGGTGGCCTGCGACAGCCCGCGCGCGATCGCGGCCTCGGTGTCCGGCCCGGTCAGGCTGTAGTCGCGCGGGCGAAAGGCGACGGCGGCATCGACGGTGGTGGACATGGATGCGTTCCCTGGCTCTCAGCCCCGCCCGCGCTGGCGATCCTGGTCGGCGATCACGATCGCGCCCCTCGCGATCGCCTGATCATAGACGGCGATGCGCGAGAAGGTGAAGGTGCCGGTTATCCGGCCTGGGCGATGCCCTGGGTCACGTCCGTCACCTCGTCGGTCCAGACCTTGAAGCTGGCCAGCGTGTTGGGGCCGAACGTGGTGCTGATCGCCACGTCCGTCGCGTCCCGCCCGCGCGCCATCAGCACCCGGCCGATGCGCGGGATGTTGTTGCGCGGGTCGAAGGTGTGCCACGCGCCGCCGAGATACGCCTCGAACCAGCCGGCGAAATCCATCGGGCCATAAGGCGGCGGCACGCCGATGTCGCCGAGATAGCCGGTGCAGTAGCGCGCCGGGATGTTCATGCAGCGGCACAGCGCCACCGCCAGATGCGCGTAGTCGCGGCACACCCCGCGCTGCTCGTTGAACGCTTCCCAGGCGGTGCGCGTCGGCCGCGCGTCGGCGTAGTTGAAGGCGATGCGGTGATGCACGAAGTCGCAGATCGCCTGCACCCGCGCCCAGCCGGTCGGCGCCTGGTGGAACAACTGCCAGGCGATTTCCGAAAGCCGGTCGGTCTCGCAATAGCGGCTGCCGAGCAGGAACACGAGCACGTCGTCCGGCA
>JAKBCB010000198.1 GCA_021808185.1 Pseudomonadota bacterium | reverse complement strand
GGCTCCTCGCGGTGCAGCACTTGCAGAATGCCGATCCCGTCCAGCTTGGAGCCTTGCAGCCAGACATCGAGGATCACGAGCGACGGCCGGCGCGCGCGGAACGCCGCCACCGCCTGATCCGCGTCCCCGGCCTGGCGGGTCTCGTAGCCCTCGTCGCGGAGCACTCCTTCCACCAGCATGCGGATGTCGGGCTCGTCATCGACGATCAGGATGTCATGCGCCATCGTTCGCCCTCACCGGCAGGAACAGCGTCGCCGCCGTCCCCGGCCCTCCCCAGTCCGCCCGCGCCGGCCGGTCCTCCAGCAGCAGGCGGCCACCATGGTCCTCCATGATCTTCTTAACGATGGCAAGACCAAGGCCAGTACCCTTCGGCTTGTGCGTGACGTATGGCTCGGTCAAACGCGCGCGATCTTCCTGCGGCAGCCCGATCCCATTATCCGCCACGGTCACCGCCACCTCGGCCCCTCCGACAGAAAGGCCCACCTCGATCCGGCCCGGGTCAGATCGTTCCGATTCTGGCCGCATTCTGATCGCATCGGCGGCGTTTTGCAGCAGGTTCGTCAGTGCCTGTCCGATCAGCCGCCGATCGCACGGCACCATCGGCCCGCTCTCCGGCAGATCGGTGACATAGACGATGTCCGGGTGCGCCGTGCGCGGCAGGACCATCGTCTCGCGCACGATGCGGGCGACGTCCTCCGGGCGGATCACCGGCTGCGGCATCCGCGCGAAGGCCGAGAACTCGTCCACCATGCGTCCGATGTCGCCGACATGGCGAACGATGGTGTCGGCGCATTGCGTAAACGTCTCGGGGTCGGAGGTGATCTCCTTGGCGAATTTGCGCTTCAGCCGCTCGGCGGCAAGCTGGATCGGGGTCAGAGGGTTCTTGATTTCGTGCGCGATGCGCCGCGCGACATCGGCCCAGGCGGCCTTGCGCTGCGCGGACTGCAATTCGGTGATGTCGTCGAAGGTGGCGACGAAGCCGTACGCGGCGCCGGTCCCCTCGCCGCGTGGCGCCGAGCGGTCCGCGCCGATGCGCACCAGCAGCGTGCGCCGTCGCGCCGGCGGGCCGAGTTGCAGTTCCGCCGTGTGCGCGCGGTCCGGCGCCTCATGCGCCTGGGCCATCAGCGCCGCGAACTCCGGCACCACCTCGTCGAGCGACTGGCCGATCGCGGCCAGCATGTCCACGCCCAACAGATTGCTCGCCGCCCGGTTCGGCAATTCGATGCGGCCGTGCTCGTCCAGGCCGATCACGCCGGCGGAGACGCCGGACAGCACGGTTTCGGTGAAGCGCCGGCGGCTGTCGATCTGGCTGTACGCGTCCATCAGCTCACTGCGCTGGGCGGCAAGCTGGCCGGTCATGCGGTTGAACGCGCGCGACAGGCCCGCGACCTCGTCGCCGCTCGCCACCTCCGGCACCCGCACCGAGAGGTCGCCCGCGCGCACCCGCTCGGCGGCCAGGATCAGCCCGCCGATGGGCCGCGCGATCTGGTTGGCCAGCACGAGGCCGATCAGCACCGCCGCCAGCAGCACCAGCAGCGCCACCAGCGCGAAGATCAGCGCCAGCGTGATCTGCAAGCCGAAGCGGTTCTGGTCCAGCCGGTTGTATTCCTCCACCGCCGTCTCGGTGCGGCTCATGTGGTCGAGGATCTGCGGATCGACCGGCCGGCCGATCAGCAGCATCAGCATCGGCGTGGACTCCAGCGCCACCACCGCACGCACGCGGGTGGAATCGTCGGTGCCCAGCACCACCACGTCGCCGTTGCGCGCCTGGTCGGTCAGGTTGCGCGGCGGCAGTGTGATGCCGAAGCCTGCCATCAGCCCGGCGGAGGCGATCATCTGTCCCGTCACCGGTTCGTAGATCACCGCCTCGGTCAGGCCGCGCAGCGCCGTCTGGGTGGCCAGCACCTCGCCGAACGCATTGGGGTCGTTGGCCAGCAACTGCCCCGCGCGCGCGAGGTCGGCGGCCATGCCCAGCGCGTCGGCGCGGATGTTGTTGCGGTGTTCCTCCAGATAGCCGCGGCTGACTTGCAGGCTTTCCTGCAAGGCGGTGCGCACGCGGTCGTTGAACCAGGACTGGATGCCGAGATCGAAGAAGAAGGTCGCGAACACCGCGACCACGATCGCCGGCGTGACCGCGACGACGGAGAACAGCAGCACAAGGCGCACATGCAGCCGCGAGCCGGCCGAGCCGCGCCTGCGCTCCACCCACACCCGCGTCAGCCGCCCGGCCAGCACCGAGCCCAGCGCCAGCAACACGATCAGGTTGGCGAGCACCAGGGCGTAGATGACGTTCGGCCGCACCCCGAGCGGCGCGCCGCCGGCCAGCACCACGAAGGTGACGATGCCGAGCACAAGCGCGAAGGCCGCGAGCACCAGCGTGACGATCTTGCCCAGCGCCACATCGACGACGCGGCGCAACGCCGAGGCGCGCGGCAACGCACCGCCCGCCGCATCGACCGCGGGGCCGAGCGATTTGCGCGAGAACGGCGCGTTCATGGCAGCCGCAAGCTCAAGGCAGCCCCCGTCGAAAACGACCAGCCCCCTCCCGCACGGCGAGGGGGATAATTCCGTCTGCCCGGGCGCCGCGCGTCAGGCGATCCCACGTACTACCGGGATTTCCAGATCCCGGATCTTCTTGCGCAGCGTGTTGCGGTTCAGGCCCAGCATCGCCGCCGCCTTGATCTGGTTGCCGCGCGTGGCCGCCAAGGTCATCTGGATCAGCGGGCGTTCCACCTCCGCCAGCACCCGGTCATAGATGTCCGAGGGTGCCATGCCATCGCGGTGCGCGGCCAGGAACAGCTTGATGTGCCGCTCCACCGCGCGCGCCAGCGGCTCCGCTGCCCCGCCGCCGCCGCCGCCGCCGTTCTCGGACGGCGCGCTGGCTTGCATCGGCGGCTCGGCCTCGGTCAGTTCGGCGCGGATGGTGGTGGCGCCGATCACCTCGTCCGGGCACAGCGCCGCCATCCGGCGCATCAGGTTCTCCAGCTCGCGCACGTTGCCCGGCCAGCGATGCGCGCGCAGCGCATCCACCGCCGGCTGGTCCAGCGTCTTGCCCGGCAGCCCGTCCGCCCGCGCGCGTTCCAAGAAGTGGCGGGCGAGGTCGGCGATATCCTCGGTGCGCTCGCGCAGCGGCGGCAGGCGGATCGGCACCACGTTGAGCCGATAGAACAGATCCTCGCGGAACTGCCCGCCCCGGATCGCCTGGCGCAGGTCGCGGTGGGTGGCGGCGATGATGCGCACGTTCGCCTTGATCGGCGTGCGCCCGCCGACCGTGGTGAACTCGCCCTCCTGCAACACGCGCAGCAGGCGGGTCTGCGCCTCCGGCGGCATGTCGCCGATCTCGTCGAGGAACAGCGTGCCGCCATTGGCCTGCTCGAAGCGGCCCTGGTTGCGGTTGGTGGCGCCGGTGAAGGCGCCGCGCTCGTGGCCGAACAACTCGCTTTCGATCAGCTCGCGCGGGATCGCGGCCATGTTGATGGCGACGAACTGCCCGCCGCGCCTGCGGCCGTAGTCGTGCAGCGCGCGCGCCACCAGTTCCTTGCCGGTGCCACTCTCGCCGTTGATCATCACCGTCAGGTCGGCCGTGGTGAGCCGCGCGATGGTGCGATAGATCTCCTGCATCGCCGGGCTGCGCCCGATCAGCGGCAGGCGTTCCTCGGCATCGCGCGGGGGAATGGGCTGGGCTGCCTCGGCCGGCGCGGGGGTGGCCAGGGCGCGGCTGACGACGGCCAAAAGTTCCTGCAAATCGAATGGCTTGGGCAGGTATTCGAAGGCCCCGCGCTGGGCCGCCTTCACCGCCGTCATCAGCGTCGATTGCGCGCTCATCACCACCACGCGCAGGTCCGGGCGGATGCGCTTGATGCGCGGGATCAGGTCGAGCCCGTTTTCGTCCGGCATCACCACGTCGGTGATAACCAGGTCGCCCTCGCCCTCCTCCACCCACCGCCACAGCGTGGCCGCGTTGGAGGTGGTGCGCACCTGATAGCCCGAACGCCCGAGCGCCTGGGTCAGCACGGTGCGGATGGAACGGTCGTCGTCGGCGACCAATACGGTCGGCAATGTCATGGCTCAGATGCTCTCGGCGTCGTCGTGGACGACTGGCAGGTGAAGGCGGAATTCCGTTCGGCCGGGCCGGCTGTCCACCTCGATGAGCCCCCCATGATCCGCGACGATCTTGGCGACCAGAGCAAGACCCAGGCCGCTGCCGGTTGGCTTGGAACTGACGAACGGATCGAACAGGTTGGCGCGCAGATCCTCCGGAATGCCCGGCCCGTTGTCGCGCACCGCCACCAGCAGCGGCAGATGCAGCCGCTGGTCGCTGCCCGGCACCGCGAGCCGCACACCGTGCTGGAAGCCGGTTATCAGGGTGATCTCGCCGGTGGTCATGCCGGCCCCGGTGATCGATTCGGCGGCGTTCTTCACCAGATTCAGCGCCACCTGCACCAGTTGGTCGCGGTTGCCGTGCACCGGCGGCAGCGAGGGGTCGTACACCTCGTTGATGCGGATATGCGCGGCGAACCCGCTCTGTGCCAGGCGGCGGACGTGTTCCAGAACGCGGTGGATGTTCACCCGCTCGCGCTCGATCGGCTTCTCGCCGAAGATCTCCATCCGGTCCACCAGCGCGCGGATGCGGTCGGCCTCGTCGCGGATCAGCACCGTCAGTTCGCGGTCCTGTTCGGCCACGCTGCTTTCCAGCAGTTGCGCCGCGCCGCGGATGCCCGACAGCGGGTTCTTCACCTCGTGCGCCAGGATCGCGGCCATGCCGGTCACGCTGCGCGCCGCCCCCCGGAACGCCAGTTGCCGGTCCAGCGCGCGCGCGGCCGAGGCATCCTGCAACACCAGCACGACGCTGCCCGGCTCCTCCGGCAGCGGCGAGCCCTGCACGGTGATGCCCACCTTGTGCAGGCGCGGGCTTTCCAGCGTCAGGTCGTGGTCGCTGATGGTGGCCTCGCTCTCGCGCACCGTGCCGATCAGCAGGAAGATCGGGTTGTCCAGCGGCACGATGTCGCCAAGCTGGTGCTGCGCCAGTTGCACCAACGACAGCCCGAGGAACTGCTCGGCGGCGTGGTTGGCGAAGCGGAAGCGGTTGTCCTTGTCCAGCAGCACCACCGGCACCGGCAGCGCCGAGAGCAGGGCGGCGTAATCGGGCGGCTTGGGCGCGCTGCGCCCGACCACGGCCAGCACGCCGCGTGCGAGGGCGTTGCTCATGCCGCCTCCGCCAGTGCCGCGTCGCGCACGATGGTGCGGGACACGCCGGATGCGATCAGCGGGTCGTAGAACGCATCGATCAGCCGCAGCACCGCGGGCGCCTCCGGCAGGCGGGTGACGGTGGCGCGGAACTCGGCCGAGCCGGGCAGGCCGCGCGAGTACCAGGAGACATGCTTGCGCGCCAGCCGCAACCCGGCATCGGTGCCGAAATGCGACAGCATCGCGCGGTAATGCTCCAGCAGAATGTGCTTCTGCGCCGCCAGCGACGGCTCCGGCGCACGCGCGCCGGTGCGCAGGTGGTGCGCGACCTGGGCCGGAAACCACGGGCGGCCGTAGCAGCCGCGCCCGATCATCACCCCGTCCGCGCCGGACCGCCGCATGGCCTCGGCCGCGTCCTCCTCGGTCACGATGTCTCCATTCGCGATAACAGGGATTTGCACCGCATCTTTCACCTGCCGGATGAAATCCCAGTCGGCGATGCCGGTGTAGAACATCTGGCGGGTGCGGCCGTGCACCGTGACCATGCGGATGCCGCAGTCCTGCGCGATGCGCGCGAGCTTGGGGGCGTTCAGGCTGTTGTGGTCCCAGCCCATGCGCATCTTCAGCGTCACCGGGACCGGCACCGCCTTGACCGTTGCCTCCAGAATGCGCGCGGCCGTCGCCTCGTCGCGCATCAGCGAACTGCCGGCCATCTGCCCGACGGCCACCTTCTTCACCGGGCAGCCGAAATTGATGTCGATGATGTCCGCCCCGCGCCCGACGGCGATCCGCGCCGCCTCCGCCATCGCCACGGGGTCGCAGCCGGCCAACTGGATGGAGGTCGGCGAGCCTTCCATTTCCGCCATGCGCAGCGTGTTGCGGTTCTCCCGCACCATCGCCCAGGAGGCGATCATCTCGGACACCACGAGTCCCGCGCCGAGCTGGCGCGCCATCCGCCGGAATGGCAGATCGGTCACGCCCGACATCGGGGCAAGGATGACAGGGGTTTCGATCCGCACGCCGCCGAGGTCGATCGGCCGCAAAAGCGGGTGCTTCGGTTCTGCTATGTTGCCCATCATTTGGGCAACCTAGTGCGCCCCGGGTTGACGCGCAACTCGCGCGCGGCAACCTTGTGCCTCCCATGTCCCCCATTCCCCGCCCCGCACGCGTCGCGGCCCTGCTGATGGCCGCCGGCACCGGCGCCCGCTTCGGCGCCGACCGCCCGAAACAATTCTTTTCCATTGCCGGCAAGACCGTGCTGCGCCACGCGGCGGAGCGGTTGGCTGGCGAGGTCGATCTGCTGCAACCGGTCGGTGATGCCGAGGCGATCGGCGCGGCCCTGGCCGGCATCGCGCATCTGCCGGCGGTGCCCGGCGGCGACACCCGGCAGGAGAGCGTGCGGCGCGGGCTGGAGGCGCTGGTCACGCACGATATCGACATTGTCATGGTTCATGATGGTGCCCGGCCATACATTCCCTCCGGCACCGTCGCCGCCCTGCGCGCGGCGCTGGCCACGCATGACGGCGCGATCCCGGCCATTCCGGTCGCCGACACGCTCAAGCGCGGCACGGGGGGGCGGATCGCGGCCACGGTCGGGCGCGAAAACCTGTTCCGCGCGCAGA
>JAKBCB010000197.1 GCA_021808185.1 Pseudomonadota bacterium | reverse complement strand
CCGGCGGCGATGGCTGCGTGGCAGGCCACCGCCACGCCGTCCACATCGCCCAGCGGCGGCGGCTCGCTGCCACAGCGCGGCAGGGCCAGCTTGCAGCGCGGCTGGAACGCGCACAGGCCGGCCGGCGCGGCGGGGGCGGGCGGCTCCGGCGCCGGGACGTTCCTGGCGGCCGGGCGCATGGCGGCCAGCGCCGGCGCCGTCTCGATCAGCAGCCGCGTGTAGGGGTGCCGGGGCCGCGCGAACATCTCATCCGCGAGGCCGAATTCCACCACCCGGCCGCACAGCATCACCGCCACCAGATCGGCCATGTGCCGGACCACGCCGATGTCGTGGCTGATGAACAGCATGGCCAGCCCCGTGCGCTCCTGCGCCTCGCGCAGCGCGTTCAGCACCTGCGCCTGCACCGAGATATCGAGCGCGCTGGTCGGCTCGTCGCAGACCAGGAATTCCGGCTCGCCCGCCAGCGCCCGCGCCACCGCCGCGCGCTGCGCCTGTCCCAGGCTGAGTTCGTGCGGCCGCCGGTCGATCACCTGCTCGGGCAGGCCGACCGCGGCCATCATCTGGATCGCGCGATCGCGGATGCCGACCTTTCCGGTGCGCAGCCGGTACGCCTTGATCGGCTCGGCAATGCTGCGGCCGATGCTCCAGCGCGGGTCGAGCGAGCCGCGCGGGTCCTGGAACACCATCGCCGCGCGGCGATGCGGCGACGACTTGGCAAACAGCCCGCCGAGCGGCCCGCGCCCCGGGTGCATCGCGGCACCGTCGTACAGGATCTCCCCCGCATCCGGGCGCAGCAGCCCCGCCGCGAGCCGCCCCAGCGTGGATTTGCCGCTGCCGCTCTCGCCCACCACGCCGAGCGTGGTACCGCGCAGCAGCGCCAGCGACGCATCGGCCACGGCGGGCACGCGGCCGAAGCGGCGCGCCACATGGGTCATCACCAGCAACGGCGGCTCAACCATGGGCGGCTTGTGCCGTCAGCGGGTAGAAACAGGCCGCCGTTCCCGGCGCCAGCGTCGGCGCCTCCCGCCGGCAGCGCGGGGCGACGCGGGCGCAGCGCGGATGGAAGGCGCAGCCGTCCGGCCGTGTGCCCGGCAGCGGCATGGCGCCCGGGATCGCCGGCAGCCGCGCCCGGCGCGGGCCAACCCCCGGCAGCCCCGCCAGCAAGGCGGCGGTGTACGGATGCGCCGGCGCGCGCAGCACCGCCTCGGCCGGCCCCGATTCGACAATGCGGCCGGCATACATCACCGCCACCCGGTCCGCCGCCGCCGCAACGGTGTGCAGATCGTGCGAGATCAGCAGCACCGCGGTGCGCTGCCGACCCGCCAGGCGCCGCATCAGGGCGGCCACCTGCACCCGCAAGGGAGCATCCAGCGCCGTGGTCGGCTCGTCCGCGACCAGCAGTTCCGGCGCCGGACACAGCGCCAGCGCCAGCGCCAGCCGCTGCCGCATGCCGCCGGACAGCTCGTGCGGATAGGCGCGCATCCGCTCGCGCGGCAGCCCGACGGCATCGAGCCAGTCGCCCACCCGCTCGCGCCGCACCTTTTCGATCATCGGGTGATGCGCGTTCAGCGTCTCGTTCAGTTGCGCGCCGATGCACCGCAACGGATCGAGCGCCGTCGCCGGGTCCTGGAACATGGCGGAGATCCGCTTGCCGCGCAGATCCTCCCAATCCTCCTCGTGCAGGTCGTCGATGCGCTCGCCGTCCAACAGGATGCGCCCCGCCGACATCCGCGCGCCCGCCGGCAGCAGCCCGATGACGGCGGCCCCGGTCAGCGATTTGCCGGCGCCGCTCTCGCCGATTACCCCCAGCACCTCGCCGGGTTCGATCGTGAACGAAGCGCCATCGACGGCGCGCCCGCCAGGTACTTCGATTACCAGATCCTCGACCGCGAGCAGCGTCATGGCCGCGCCCGCACGCGCGGGCCGAGCCGCTCGCGGATGGCATCGCCGAGCAGGTTGGCGAGCAGCACGGGAATGGCGAGCGCCAGCGCGGGGAACAGCACCAGCCACCATTCCCCGGACAGCAGGTAGTCGCTGCCGACGCGGATCAGCGTGCCGAGCGAGGGCCGCGTCGGCGGCAGCCCGACGCCGAGGAACGACAGCGTGGCCTCGTCGATCACCGCAAGCCCGAGCGAGAGCGCGAACAGCACCAGCGCCGGGGCCAGCACGTTGGGCAGGATGTGGTCCAGCGTGATAACCAACGGCTTGATCCCCACCAGCCGGGCGGCGGCGACATAGTCGCGCTGCCCCTCCAGATGCGCCGCGGTGCGCATCAGGCGGGCGAATTGCGGCCAGCGCGCGAGCCCGATGGCGGCGATCAGGATGGCCACGCCGGCGCCGTCCAGCCAGCTACGCGGCAACAGCACGCGCGCCACCCCGTCCGCCAGCAGCGCGATCAGCATCGCCGGCACGGCAAGCTGCGCGTCTGCCAAGCGCATCAGCACGGCGTCCAGCGCCCCGCCGGCGAGCCCGGCGGCCAGCCCGACGGGCACCCCGATCGCGGCGGCAAGCGCCACCGCCAGCGCCCCCACCATGAAACTCAGCCGCGCCCCGTACAGGATCGCCGAGAGCACATCGCGCCCCTGCGCGTCCGTGCCCAGCGGGAATTGCCCGATCCCGCCCCGCAGGAAGGATGGCGGGTCGAGGCTGTCGAGCAGGCTCAGCGAGGCGAGGTTGTATGGGTTCTGCGGCGCGTACAGCGGCGCCGCGATCACCGCGAGCACCAGCACCGCCAGCACGACCCCGGCGATGCCGCCACCGGGGCCAAGGCCGAGCCGCCTCATGCGCCGCCCGCCGGCGCCACGCGCAGGCGCGGGTCGATCGCCAGGCACAGCAGGTCGGCGGCAAGGTTGATCGCCACGAACAGCAGCGCCACCAGCATCAGGTAGGCGGCGATCACCGGCTCGTCCGCCGTGGCCACCGACTCCACCAGCAACTGGCCGAGGCCGGGCCACTGGAACACCGTCTCCGTCACCACGGAGAACGCCACCAGCGTGCCGAGCTGCACCGCGGCGGCGGCCACCACCGGCGTCAGCGCGTTGGCCAGGGCATGGCGCAGCACCACGCCATGCGACAGGCCGCGCGCGCGGGCAAAGCGCACGAACTCGCTGTCCAGGGCCACGATCATGCCATCGCGCACCAGCCGCAACAGCAGCGCGGACTGGAAGGCCGCGAGCGTCAGCGCCGGCAGCACCAGCGCGGCCCAGCCGCTGCCGGTCAGCAGCCCGGTGGTCCAGCCGCCGAGCGCCACCACCTCGCCGCGCCCGAAGCTCGGCAACACGCGCAAGGTCGCGGCAAAGATCAGGATCAGCAGCGTGCCGGTCAGAAACGTCGGCAGCGACACGCCGAACAGCGAGGCGAGCAGCAGCAGCCGAGTGGAGCGCGCGCGCCGCCGCACCGCCGCATAGGCACCGCCGCCGATGCCGATCGCCAGCGAGAGCACGAAGGCGACGCCGGCCAGTTCCACCGTCGCCGGCAGCCGCTCGGCGATCAGCCCACCGACAGGGCGCGCAAGCCGCGTGCTGACGCCGAGATCGCCGCGCAGGGCCGCGCCCACGAAGCGCAGGTAGCGCAGCGGCAGCGGGTCATCCAAGCCAAGCTGCGCCACCGCCGCCGCCCGCTGCGCCGCCGTCGCGTCCGGCCCCAGGCTCGCCGTCACCGGGTCGCCGGCCACCATTTCCAGCGCGAACGCCAGTGCCGCCACCAGCAGCAGCACCGGCACCGCCTGGAGCAGCCGCCACAGCACGAGGCGCGCGATGGTCATACGCGGCGCGGTTCCGGCGCGACACTTTGCGTGGGCGGCTGCGGCAGCGTCGCCTCGGTCGGGTCGGCGAATTCCTTAACCAGGATGAACCCGACGCCGAGCAGCACGGGGCCCACGAACACGCCGAGCAGGCCGAAGGCCAGCGCCCCGCCCAGCACGCCGAGCAGCGTGAGCAGGAACGGCAGTTGCGCGCCGCGCGAGATGAAATACGGGCGGATCACCGAATCCGAGCCGCTGACGAACACCAGCCCATAGGCGAACAGCAGGATGCCGTGCAGCGTGTGGCCGTTCGCCAGCAGCCACAGCGAGGCGGGGATCCACACCGCCGGCGCGCCGATCGGCAGCACCGACAGCCCGCCCGCGACCACGCCGAGCAGCAACGGCCGGGGAATGCCCGCCCCCCACAGCCCCAGCGTGGTCAGGATGCCCTGCACCACGGCGGTGCCGAGAATGCCATAGACGACGCCGCGAATGGTTGCCCCGGTGACATCGATCAGCCGCGGTGCCTGGGCGCCGGCGATGCGGCCGAGCAGCGCGGCGATGGCGCGCGCCAGATGCTCACCGGAGGCGAAGAAGAAGAAGGCCACGATCAGCGCCAGCACGAAGCTCAGTACGCCGTTGGCAAGGCCGAGCAGCAGCGACAGCCCTTCCTCGGCGACGATGCCGAAATACGGCTTGAAGAACGCCACCATCGCGGTCAGGTCGGCGGCCCAGGAGTTCCACAGGTCGGCGACGGTCTGCCCCACCACCGGCACGCCGGCGACCCAGTCCGGCGCGCCGGGCAGGCCGGCCTGCAACGTGTCCTGGATCAGCTTGCGCAGTTGCACGGCATCGTCGGCCTCGCTGGGGGCGGCGAGCGCCAGCGGCAGCACGATCACCACGGCCACGATCACCACCATCAGCAGGGCGGCGGCCGAGCGGCTGATGTGCAGCCGCGTGCGCAACCATTCGTACACCGGCCATGTCGTGTAGGTCAGGATGGCGGCCCAAAGCAGGGCGGAGAAGAAAGGGTACAGCACCTCCAAGCAGCCGATGCCGATGCCGCCGAGCAGCAACCCCATCAGCACGCGTTCCGCTGTCACCATGCCGCGATGCCCATTGCCAACCCTGCGTTCGTATCGGCCAACCGGCGCGGAAGTTCAACGTCGGGCGAAGGTTTTGTCCCGCTGTTCGGCGCGCCCCCGCGCTGGCCAACCGGGGCCGCCGCCGCTAGCTTCGCCGCCGCGAAGAAGGGGGAACCACCATGCCGCGTCTGGCTGCCAATCTGTCGATGATGTTCAACGAGGTGCCGTTCCTCGACCGCTTCGCCGCGGCCGGCAAGGCCGGGTTCAAGGCGGTGGAGTTCCTGTTTCCCTACGAATACCCCGCCGCGGAGCTGCGCCAGCGCCTCGCGGATGCCGGGCTGGTCCAGGCGCTGTTCAACGCACCGCCGGGGGACTGGGGCAAGGGCGAGCGCGGCCTTGCGAGCCTGCCCGGCCGGCAGGCGGAGTTCCGCGACGGCATCCACAAGGCGCTGGACTACGCAACCGTGCTGGACTGCCCGCTGGTGCACGTGATGGCCGGCATCCCCGCCGGCGTGGCCCCGGTGACGGCGGCGGCGCTGTACGCGGCCAATCTCGCCTGGGCCGGCGAGCAGGCGCTGGCGGCCGGCAAGCGCATCGTGATCGAGCCGATCAACCACCGCGACATGCCGGGCTTCCACCTCAACACCGTCGAGCAGGGTGCCGCCGTCGTCGAGGCGATCGGGCGCGACCGGCTGGGGCTGCAATTCGACATCTATCATTGCCAGGTCACGCAGGGCGACATCGCCAAGCGGCTGGAAGCCCTGATGCCGGTGGTCGCGCACATCCAGATCGCCGACGTGCCGGCGCGCAACGAGCCGGGCACCGGGGAGATCGGCTGGCCCTATGTGTTCGAACGTATCGACGCGCTCGGCTACCAGGGCTGGGTGGGCTGCGAATACCGCCCCGCCGGCGAGACGGTGGCAGGCCTCGCCTGGCGGCAGCGTTTCGGCATCTGAGCAGGGGAACTGACCATGAAAATCGGATTCATCGGCCTGGGCATCATGGGGCGCCCGATGGCGCTCAATCTCAAGGCGGCGGGGCATACGCTGGTCGTGCCTGACCGCCCCAGCCTCGCGGACGACATCCGCGCCGTGGCGAGCGTGGTGGGCGACGGGGCGGCGGTGGCCGAAGCGGCGGAAGCGATCATCCTGATGGTCCCGGACACGCCGGACGTGGAGCGGGTGCTGTTCGGCCCGCACGGCGTCGCCGAAGGGCTCACGGCGGGCAAGCTGGTGATCGACATGTCCTCGATCAGCCCGATCGCGACGAAAAGCTTCGCCGCGCGCATCAACGCGCTGGGCTGCGACTACGTCGATGCGCCGGTCTCCGGCGGCGAGGTGGGGGCGAAGAACGCGACGCTGACCATCATGATCGGCGGCCCGGACGCGGCGGTGGCACGCGCGCGGCCGCTGTTCGAGGCGCTGGGCAAGAACATCACCCATGTCGGGATCGAGAACGGCGCCGGGCAGACCTGCAAGGTGGCCAATCAGATCATCGTCGCGCTGAACATCCAGGCTGTGAGCGAGGCGCTGACCTTCGCGCGCAAGGCGGGGGCTGACCCGGCGAAGGTGCGGCAGGCGCTGATGGGCGGATTCGCATCCTCACGCATTCTTGAAGTGCACGCGGAGCGGATGATCAACCGCACCTTCAACCCGGGCTTCCGCATCCGGCTGCACCAGAAGGATCTGGGCCTGGCCCTGGGGGCCGCGCGCGAAATGGGCATGGCGCTGCCGAATACCGCGATGGCGCAGCAGATGTTCTCGGTGGTGGCGGCGCAGGGCGGCGCGGATCTGGACCATTCGGCGCTGGTGACGGCGATCGAGCGCATGGCTGGCATCTCGGAATAGCGTGAACGGCGACGTGTCGCGCCGCACGGCGCGACACGTCGCATCGCATGAGGCATGCGCCAGTATTCGTGCATGATCTTTGTGGAAGAAACGGCGCTTGCCGTGTCTGGGATTTAGCAATAATATACCTTTCCTACTAACTTTCA
>JAKBCB010000196.1 GCA_021808185.1 Pseudomonadota bacterium | reverse complement strand
GCCCTGGCCCGTCCGACCCGGAACTTTACGTCGCGGACGCCGCCGACAAGCCGGCCCCCTACAATCCGCCCGCCTACACGCCGCCGTACCAGGGCGCGCTACTCCCCCCCGCCATGCCCGACGCCGAGGGGAATTTCGACCACATCGCGTTCGGCACACCGCAATTCCTCGCCGCGCATCTGTACGGTTCGGTCCGCCACACGCTGGACATCTGGCAGCACTATCTGCACCGCCGCATCGTCTGGGCGAGCGCCGCGGAATACCCGAGAATGGAGCTGATTCCGCTGCTCGACTGGAACAACGCGCAGAGCGGCCCGGGCTTCCTGGAGACTGGGCTGTGGCGCGGCCCGCACGGCGCGATGCAGCCCTTCGCGCTGAACTTCGACGTGATCGCGCACGAGACCGGCCACCAGATCCTGTTCGCCATGGTCGGCGTGCCGGACGCGGAACAGGTCGGCGTGCCGTTCCTCGCGTTTCACGAGGCGTTTTCCGACCTCGTGGCGCTGATCGCGCTGATGCACTTTCCCTCGGTGCTGCCGCGGCTCCTGGAGGAGACGCAGGGCAACCTGTATGTGCTCAATCTGGTCAACCGTTTCGCCGAGACCTCGCCGCACACGCAGATCCGCCTCGCCTCCAACACCGAGACCATGGCGGACGTGGCCGGGATCACCATGGCGCCGGACGGCACATGGATCGACCCGACCGGCCAGGGCCGCAACCAGCACGCCATCGCGCAACCGCTGATCGGCGCGATCTTCGACATCCTGGTGGAGATCTACCAGGAAACCCTGGTCGCCGAGGGCCTGCTGCCGGAGGAGGCCGACGCGCGCGGCTGGACCCGCACCGAGGTGGAGGCGGCATTCGACGACGTGCACATGCACTCCACCCGCGCCTACCGCCGCTTCGCCAAAGGGTTCGACGCCGCGATCCGCTATGCCCGCGACGAAATCGGGCATGCGATGGCGCATGTGATGCTGACGGTGACACCGCAGGGCCTGACCTTCGCCAAGGTCGCCGCCCGCTTTATCGAGGGGCTGCTGGAACGCGGCCACGGCAAGCTGCTGCACGCGGCGCTCGACCATTTCCTGTGGCGCGGCATCGACCCGCGCCCGTACCTGCGCTTCGTCCCGGCCGCCATGCCCGGCCAGCCGGGCCGGGGCCGGCTGTTCCGCGTGGTGGCGGCGGCGCATCGCGCCGGCTGCGTTCGGTGCCACTCGCATCTGACGCTGCAAGCCGTCCGCCTGATCCGCGCGGGCCACGGAGCGGCGACCTGAGTACACGCTTGACGATACAGTTACCGGTATTGTTCCAAACTGTCACGCACTCGGCTAGAATATTTCAGATGGTGACAATGACAGCGCGCATGGGAGAGCGGGATGCCCGAAAATCTGTATTCTAGCGGAACAATCCGGCTGTTCGGCCGGATTTACGAGGGTGTGGTGCTCGGCACCAACCCCAAGCCCACGACGCCGGCCTCCGGCCTCAGCCTGGCGCCGCAGCTCGACTCGGCGACGGACCCACGACTCGCGCGCATCTATGGTTTCAGCTACGCGGGCAATTACTACAAGGTGGCCGACCCGGTGGTGCTGCTGGTGCACGGCCCGGGCGTGCCGCTGCCGGCCGGCAACGGCGCGGTGCCGCTGGAGACGCTGGGCATCGAGTTCAAGAACGAGACCTTCGCCGACACCGTGATGATGTGGGAGCAGGACGAGGCCGACTACTCGGTCCGCGTGGACATTTCCATGGGCTGGCTGCGCGAGATCCTGCTGGCGCCGGAACTCGGGGATGACGCGGACGTAACCGGGGCCGATTCGCCGGACGTGGTGGGGCGCGGCCAGTTGGTCGGGCGGGGGCAGCTCGTTGGGCGCGGGCAACTCGTCGGCCGGGGCCAGTTGGTCGGGCGACGGGGCTAGCCGACGCCGGCATCGCTCGCGAAGGTCTGCTCCGCGCCGGTTCGGCGTTGCCAAGCGTTGCAAACTTTGCGATCAATCGTCTGACAACTTGTGAACGCGCCGCGCGAACGGCCGGCGTGAGGGAGAGGAAACATATGACCAACGCACATTCCGGGCGCCGCGACCTGTTGCGCGCCGCCACTGCCACGATGGCGGGCGCCGCGCTGTTTGGCGGCTTCGGCCTGAATCCGGCCGTTGCCGCCGAAATGGCCGCCGCCGCCGGCCGCTCCGAGAAGCCGCTGAAGGCGGCATTCTCCAACGCCGGCTTGCAGGCGACATGGTGCGCCCAGGGCAAGCAGGCCGCCGAATACTGGGGCAAGCTGTTCAACGTCGATGTGACCTGGTTCGACGGCGAGCTGTCCGCCGTGAAGCAGCGCGCCGCGATCGACGACATGGCGAGCCAGAAATGGGACTTCGTCGCCATCCAGGCCTTCGGCATCGGCACGCTGACCGCGCCGGTCGAGAAGATGATCAAGGCCGGCACGCCGGTGATCGACATGGACACGCTGATCGCCCCGCTCGACAAGATCGACGTGCACAGCTTCCTCGCCCCGGACAACGAGTTCATGGGTGCCGCCGTGACGCAGTCGCTGGTGACGGCGATCGGCGGCAAGGGCAAGATGGTGATGACGCAGGGCGCGCTGGGCCACACCGGCGCGCAGGGCCGCGCCCGCGGGTTTGAGAGCGTTGTCAAGAACTATCCCAACATCGAAGTGCTGGACACGACTCCCGCCGACTGGGACGTCTCCAAGGCCGGCAAGATCTGGGAGACGCTGCTGACCAAGTATCCCGAGATCGATGCCGCGTTCTTCCATAACGACGACATGGCGCTGGCCGCCTACGCGGTGATGCAGCGGCACAACCGCACCAGCATCAAGATCGGCGGCGTGGACGCGATGCCGCCGGCGCTGGCTGCGGTGGCCGATGGCAAGATGCACGCGACCGTGCGCAATCCGTCCTGCCGTATCCATGGCGGCGCGATCATCGCGGGCGTGGCCGCGATTGTCTCCGGCGAGAAGACCGGCGGCGGTATTCCCAAGAACATCGTCACCGACGGGCCGGTGGTGACGCAGGCGAACGCGGCGGGCATGCAGTGGATGGAGAATCACTTCCTGATCTGACGCTGTCGTCGTGACGAATCGCGTGGTCGCGAACGGGATGCCCCTGCTGGAACTCAGGGGCATTTCCAAATCCTTCGGTGGCGTGGCCGCGCTGACCGACGTGGACTTCACCCTGCGCGCCGGCGAGATCCATGGTCTCGTCGGCGAGAACGGCGCTGGCAAAAGCACGACGATGAAGATCATCGCCGGCGTGCACAGCGAATACCAAGGCACCATGGAAATCGCCGGCGAGCGGATGCATTTCCGCTCGGCGCGCGATGCCAAGGCCGCTGGCATCGGCATGGTGCACCAGGAGCTCTCCATCGTCCGGGACCTGTCGGTGGCGGAAAACGTGCTGCTGGGCATGCAGCCGGTGAACAGGCTCGGGCTGATCGACTACCCGGCGATGGTGCGCATCGCCGGCGAGCAGCTCAAGCGCCTGGGCATCGACGTGGACCCGCGCCAGCCCATCGGCATGCTGCCGCTGGGAATGCAGCAGCTTGTCGAGATCGCGCGCGTGCTGTTCTCCGGCGCGCGCATCATCATCCTCGACGAACCGACCTCCGCGCTCTCGCCGCCGGAGGTGGAGACGCTGTTCGCCATCCTGCGCCGGGTGCGCGACGAGGGACACAGCCTGGTGTTCATCTCGCACTTCCTCGATGACATCCTGCGCGTCTCGGACACCGTGACCATCTTCCGCAACGGACGCCGGATCGAGACGGCGCCGGTGCCGGACATCGACAAGGGCTGGATCATCGAGCGGATGATCGGCAAGGGTCACGAGGAGCTGGAAGAAAGCTACACCGGCGAAATCCACCTCGACAGCAAGCCTGACGCCCCGGTGGTGATGACCACCGAGGGGCTGACCGTGGCCGGTGTGTTCGAGGATGTGAGCCTGCAAGTGCGCGGCGGCGAGGTTCTGGGCATTTACGGGTTCATGGGGTCCGGCCAGTTGGAGCTTGCACGGGCGCTGTTCGGCAAATTGCAGCTCGAGCAGGGCACGATCCGCCTCGACGGCCAGCCGGTCCGGCTGCGCAACACCGCGGCGGCAAGGCTGGCAGGTCTCGCATTCGTGCCGGAGAGCCGACGCTCGATGCTGTTTCACATGGAACCAGTGTTCAAGAACGTCACCATTGCCATTCTCGACCGTATATCCAGGCTCTGGGTGAAGCCGAGCGCCGAGCGTGCCATCGCCAACCAGCATGTCAAAAGCCTTCAGATCCGCCCCCCGCTGGTGGACCGCCCGCTCGGCACGCTCTCGGGCGGCAACCAGCAGAAAGTAGCGCTGGCGAAGTGGCTCACCTATTTCCCGAAGGTGCTGCTGCTGAGCGAACCGACACGCGGCATGGACGTGGGCGCCAAGGACGACGTGCTGAAAATCGTGCGCTCGCTGCGTGAGCGCGGCATCGGCGTCGTCGTGGTCTCGACCGAGCCGGAAACGGTGCTTTCGATGGCCGACCGGATACTGGTGATGAAGCGCGGCCGGATCACCAAGGAATTCGCAAGCGAGGTGGTCAGCAAGGACCGCCTGCTCGCGGCGGCATGAAGGACGATTATCGATGAATTCGTGGCTGCGCAGCCAACTGCGCAACATCGCCCCGTTTGCCACCCTGGCCGTGCTGGTGGTGCTGTTCAGCATCCTGGCACCCAGCTTCCGCACGATGGACAATCTCGGCAACATTCTCCAGCAGATCAGCGTCACCGGGATCATGGCGGTGGGCCTGACCTTCGTGATCCTGTGCGCGGAAATCGACCTGTCGGTTGCAGCCGTGGCCAACGCCACCGGCATCGTCGTGGCCTATTTCACGATGCAGGATGCCAGCGTCAACATCGCCAACATCCCGTTGCCCGGCGGCATCGCCATCGCGCTGGCGCTGGCGGCGAGCCTGGCCCTCGGCCTCGTCACCGCCTTCGGCATGAACGTGATCGGCATCCCCAGCTTCATCATGACGCTGGCGATGTTGCAGATTGGCGCTGGCGTTTCCGCGATGCTGGTGCGCGGCCAGATTGCCTACAACGTGCCCAGTCTGGTGGCGACCCTCGGCAGCGGCTCGCTCGGCCCCGTGCCTTGGATCATCATCGTCGCCGCCGTCATCCTGCTCGCCGGGCATATCGTGCTGACCTACACGCGCTTCGGCCGCTACATCTACATGACCGGCGGCAACCGCGAGGCAGCGGAGTACTCCGGCGTCAACACCAAGATGATCATCGCGGCCGTGATGGTCATCTCCGCCGTGTGCTCGGGCATCGCCGGCATGTTGGGTGTCGCGCATTTCGGCAGCGCGCAGCAGGACGAGTTCGACAACTACCTGCTCGACAGCATCTCCGCCGTCGTGGTCGGCGGCACCAGCCTGTTCGGCGGTCAGGGCGGCATCGGCAACACCATCGTCGGCCTGTTCGTGCTCGGCGTGCTGAACAATGGCCTGGATCACGTCCGCATCGACAGTTTCCTGAAGATCCTGATCCGCGGTCTGATCCTGTTGCTGGCGCTGATCGTCAACGTCTATGCGCAGCGGATGCGCACCAAGGCGGCCACCACGGCAACCGGCGCGTAGCCTACGCCGCGTTGCCGGCCGCCCAGCCGCTCGCCCAGGCCCATTGGAAGTTGTAACCGCCGAGCCAGCCCGTCACGTCCACTGCCTCGCCGATCACGTACAAACCCGGTACGGCGCGCGCTTCCATTGTCCGCGACGAGAGCGCCGCCGTATCGACGCCGCCCAGCGTGACCTCGGCCTTGGCGTAGCCCTCGCTGCCGGCAGGCACCACGCGCCATGCCTTCAGCCCGGCGGCGAGCGCCGCCAGTGTCTTGTCGGGCAGGTCGCCGACCGGGCACGCTGCGATCTCCGGCAGCGCGAAAACATCGGCCATCCGCTGCGGCAGCGCCTCGCCCAGCACCGTGCGCAACGCCGCCTTCGGGCGCGCGCGTTTGCGCGCGTGCAGGAATGCCGAATCGGTGTCCGGCAGCAGATCGAGCACCACCGCCTCGCCCTCGCGCCAATACGACGAAATTTGCAGGATCGCGGGGCCGGAGATGCCGCGATGCGTGAACAGCATTGCCTCTCGAAACGCCCGCTTGCCGCACGCAGCCGTCACGTCCAGCGATACGCCACTCAACGCCTGTGTGCGGGCGAGCAGATCGGGGGCGAAGGTCAGCGGCACCAGGGCCGGGCGCAATTCCGTCAGCGCCAGCCCGAACCGGCGCGCGATGTCGTGCGAAAGCCCGCTCGCCCCCATCTTCGGGATCGACAGCCCGCCGCTCGCCAGCACCACCGCGTGGGCCAGGATGTCGCCGGCCTCGGTCTCCACCCGGAACCGCTCGGCGCGCGTCACCTCGCGGATGTGCTGGCGCAGGCGGATCTCCACGCCCACGGCCGCGCATTCCGCGAGCAGCATGGCCACGATCTGCCGCGCCGAGCCGCCGCAAAACAACTGGCCGAGTGTCTTTTCGTGCCAGGCGATGCCGTGCTTTTCCACCAGCCCCAGGAAATCGCGCGGCGTGTAGCGCGACAGCGCCGACTTGCAGAAATGCGGGTTGGCCGACAGAAACCGCTCCGGCACGCAACCGGTGTTGGTGAAGTTGCAGCGCCCGCCTCCCGAGATGAGAATCTTCTTCCCGGCCTCGTCGGCGTGGTCCAGCACCAGCACGCGCCGCCCTCGCCGCCCGGCGGCGAGGGCGCACATCAGCCCGGCGGCGCCGGCGCCGATAACAACGATGTCGAAGTTCAGTGGCTCACGGCGCCGCCCGCCGCCTTCCACGCGCTCATGCCGCCTTCGATGTGAC
>JAKBCB010000195.1 GCA_021808185.1 Pseudomonadota bacterium | reverse complement strand
ATGTCGGCCAGGCCTGCGTCGTGCAGCAGGGCATCGTGCTCGCGGTCGAGGCGATCGAGGGCACTGACGCCATGCTGGCGCGCGCCGGCAGCCTCGCGCGGCCGGGGCCCGGCGGCGTGCTGGTCAAGCTGGTCAAGCCCGGGCAGGATCGCCGCGCCGACCTGCCGACCATCGGTCCGGCGACCGTCCATGCCGCCACCGCCGCAAGGCTAACGGGGATAGCCTTCGAGGCCGGCGGCACCCTTCTCACCGATCGCGCCGCGCTGGTGCGGGCCGCGGACGACGCCGGCCTGTTCCTGATCGGCATCGACCCGGACATGACGACCCACGGAGAGGCAAAGCCATGAACACCCAAGGCCGCTACCTGCACACCATGCTGCGCGTCGGCAATCTCGACCGCGCCATCAAGTTCTACACCGAGATGTTCGGCATGAAGGAACTGCGCCGCTGGGACGTGCCGGAAGGCAAGTTCACCAACGCCTTCGTCGGCTACGGCGACGAGGACACGCAGTGCGTGCTGGAATTCACCTACAACTACGGGGTCGAGACATACGACCTCGGCACCGGCTACGGCCACATCGCCATCGGCGTGCCGGACGTGTACGCGACCTGCGAGCAACTGCGCAAAGCCGGCGCCAAGATCACCCGCGAGCCGGGACCGGTGAAGCACGGCACCACCGTCATCGCTTTCGTCGAGGAGTCGGACGGCTACAAGATCGAACTGGTGCAGCGCGGCTGATCTGAGTGGACCCGCTGGCGGCGGCGCGCGGGCTTCTGCCTGCGCGCCGCACCGTGCGGATCGGCGTCACCGGCCTCGCGCGCGCCGGCAAGACCGCCCTGTTGACCTCGCTGGCCGCGAACCTGCTCGCCGCCGGCTCCGGCATGCCCACCCTGCCCGCGCTGTCCGCCCGCCTGGGGGGGCGGCGGTTGCGGGTCGCCATGGCCCCCTCGGGCGCCGCCTCGCTGCCGCGCTTCGACCCCGCCGAGCACCTGTCCGCCCTCGCCGCCGACCCGCCGCGCTGGCCGGCGCGCACCGGGGCGGTGTCACTGCTGGCGCTGGACCTGGAGATCGGCCGACCGGGCCTCGCGGCGAACCTGCCGTCGCGGCGGATACGGCTGGAATTGCTGGATTATCCGGGAGAATGGCTGCTCGACCTGCCGCTGCTCGCGCAGGATTTTCCGGCGTGGTCCGCGGCCACGCTGCAACGGCTGGAGGGACGGGCGGAAGCCCGCGCGTTTCTCGGCTTCGTGCACGGGCTGCCGCGCAATGCCCCGGCCGAGGACGCGCTGGCGACGACCGGGCACCAATTATACGCCGAAGCACTCGGGCGGCTGCGCCTCGCCGGGCTCTCGCTGTTGCAACCGGGCCGCTTCCTGATGCCGGCGCCGGGGCCGGAGCCGCCCTGGACCCGGTTCTTTCCCTTGACCGCCGGCGGACCGCTCGCGGCACTGCTGCGCGAGCGCTACGAGAACTATCGCGCGCAGGTGCGGGACAACCTGATGGCGCCATCGTTCGGGCGGGTGGACCGGCTGGTGGTGCTGGCCGACCTGCTCTCGGCCCTGCATGCCGGCGAGGCCGCGTTCACCGACGCGGCGGCGGCGTTGCGCGCGGTGGCGGGGGCGCTGCGCTGGCGGCGCGGGGTGCCCGGCTGGCTCGCGGCGTTCGCCCCCGCCCTGTTCGGCGGCATCGGCCGCGTCGCCTTCGCGGCAAGCAAGGCCGACCACGTCGCCGACCGCCAGCGCGGCAATCTCGCGTCCCTGGTGGGCAGCCTGACCGGGACGCCGGGCGGCATCGCCACGCGCGGCTTCGCCATCGCGTCCGTGCGCTGCACCGAGGATGTGGTGTGGACGCTGGAGGGGCGCCCGGTCTCGGCCGTGCGCGGCCGCGTGGCCGGCGCGGCGCGCGCCGGCAAATCCTATCCGGGCGAGGTGCCGGACAAGCCACCGGGCGGCGAGTTCTGGACGCATCCCTTCCTCGCATTGCCGGATTTCGAGCCGATGCGGATCGCCCTGGGCGGGCGCGGCGGCGTGCCCCATATCGGGTTGGACACGCTGCTGGCGTTCCTGCTGGAGGATCTGCTGTGAGCGACACCCGCATCCGGCCACGCTTCGAGCTGGAAGAACCCATGGCCCGGCTGGAGCCGGCGGCGCTGCCGGTTCCGGCCGCCGCAGGCGCACCGCCGGGCACACTGGGCCTCGCCACCGGGGGCGTGGCGCTGTTGGTGCTCGGCTTCGCGGCGCTGGACGCCGGCAATTTCGTCGCCAGCCAGTTCGCGCGCGGGGCCGTGCTGGGCTGGGCCACGCTCGCGGTCGCGCTGGGCGGCTTCGGGCTGCTGGGGCTGGCGGCGTGGCGGGAAGTGTCCGGATTGGTCGGGCTGCGCCGGGTGGACCGGCTGCACGCGGCGCTCGCCGACCCGGTGCGGGCGCGCGCGGCGGCGCTGGCCTGGCTCGCCACCCTGCCCGACGGCGCGGCGGTGGCCGAGGCAGTACGCGTGACCAACGACCCGGACGCGATCCTCGCCCTGCTCCGTGCGGGGCCGGTGGCGAGCCTGCGCGCCCGCGCCGACCAGCTTGGCCGCGCGGCGGCGCTCCAGGTGTTCACGGCGGCGGCGGCGGTGCCCTCGCCCGGGCTGGACGGGCTGCTGGTCGGCTGGCGCGGCGTGCGGCTGGTGCGGCAGATCGCCGAACTGCACGGGCTGCGCCCCGGCCTGTTCGGCACGCTCGCCCTGCTGCGCCGCGTGGCCTTCGCGGCGGCCGGCGTGGTGGCGACCGATCTCGCCGCGGATGTCGTGACCCGCACGCTGCTCTCCAACCCGATCCTGGAGCGGCTGGCCAGCGACGTGGCCGGCGCGGGGGTGGCGGCGCGGCGGATGATCGTGCTCGCGCGCGCCACCGCCGCCGCGTGCAGCCCGCTACCGCCGGCGTAGCAACGCGCCCACCGCCCTTCCGGACATCGCCCCTTGACCGTGGGGCGACGAAGCGCGTAGTGTTCGCAAAGAGAATTGAAGTTCGACCAACGAACAATCGCGGCCCCGCAAACGGGGTGGGAGACGAGGATGTCCGAGTACACGACGGTGTTCGGCGCGATCGACGCCTACGCCAAAGGCGGCGTCAGCGTGATCGCCGACAGCCCGAAGAACTACCTGTTCTCGAATATGTTCGAGGTCGCCGCGACATCGCGCCCGTACGAGCGTGTGGTGGTGGCGAAGAACTTCGAATACGTCATCGAGGTGGCGCGCGCCGACGGCGAATCCCCCTGGTATTCCTGCGCGCACGACGAATTCGCCGTCTGCCTCGACCATGAGGTCGAGGTGCATCTGGTCAAACTCGACGATCCCGACAGCGTGGTTGACCCGGAGAGCGAGGGCGCGCGGGAACTGCCCGATCTGCCGGCCGGGCGTAAAATGGGCCGCATCGTGCTGCGGCGCGGACATATGGCGCTGCTGCCGGTGGGCGCCGCGTATCGGTTCGCCGCGTCGCGGCCGGCGACGTTGATGATCCAGACCATCGACGGACCGGTCTCCGTGCACAAATGGGCGAGCATCTGCCAAAGCTGAGCGAGGGGAGGAATTCGTCATGGCCATGAGCGAAGATGTGGCGCCAACGCGCCCCGCGAACCCGCGCGGGCTGCCGCTGCAATCCGGCTTCGCGGTCGAGCCGGCGGACAACCGCACCGGCTACCGCACGTTCCGCGCGGGATCCTTCGGATTCCGCCGCGACGGCTACTTTGCGCACATCACCTGGCCGAACGGCCGGCACCAGTTGGCGGTGGACGTCTTCCTGCGCGCGCTGATGCGCGATGTGGCCTGGGGCTTCTTCTACGGCACGGTGAACTTCGACACGGTGTTCGGCACCACGAACTACTATGGCGAGGTCGAGATGTTCGCCGGCGCCACCAACGAAAGCTTCATCAAGGCCGGAACCGCGTTCATCGAGCGGTTCAAGTCCGACGAGCTGATGCGCATCTTCAAGGAGATGATCGGCGACTGGACGAACCAGGGCTACGATCCGTTCGCGGCCCCCATGGAAACCGGCGCCCCGTGGGGCAGCAAAAACGGCGACAACGATTCAGCTGTCGGACGCAAGCGGGTGACGGCCAAGCGCATGGTGGGGCTGCCGGGCGATACGCCGGTGCGCACCGACGCTAGCGGCTATCCGGTCAATCGCATGTTCGCCGACGTGACGCAGGACACGCCCGAGGTTCACGCCGAGCCTGGCTTCGAACACGAAGTCTCCGCGTTCAACCTGTTCGCCTACCTGTCGCGCTCGGATGTCACATGGAACCCGTCGGTGTGTTCCGTGGTGAAGGAGAGCCTGTTCTGTCCGACATCGGAGGAATTCATCCTCCCCGTCGAGCACGGCAATGACAGGCCGGAATGGTTCGTGCAGCTTTCCGACGAGATCATCTGGACGACGAAGGATCGCGATACCGGCGCCTTCCGGGCGCAGGTGGTGTGCAAGGCGGGCGATGTGTGCGTGATGCCGGCGGATGTGCGCCACCAGGGCTTCTCCGATAAGCGCTCGATGCTGCTGGTGTGGGAGAACGGCTCGCCGAAGATCCCGGCATTGATCCGCGAAGGCAAGGCACCGAACGTCCCCGTGACCTTCTGAGGCAGAGGCCGCCGATGCAGACGAAACTGTTCATCGGCGGCGCCTTCGTCGATGCCGTCGAGGGCACCACGATCCCGGTGCTCAACCCACATGATGGCAGCCCCATCGCCGATATCGCCGAGGCGCGCGCGGCCGATATCGACCGCGCGGTGGCTGCGGCGCGCGCCGCGTTCCCGGCATGGAGCCGCATGGCAGCGGCGGATCGCGGCCGGCTGCTGCTGAAACTGGCTGACCGGATCGAGGAAGATTCGGCATCTCTGGCGCGGCTGGAGTCGCTCGATACCGGCCACCCGCTGCGCGACACACGCGGCCTCGATGTGCCGCGCACGGCGGCGACGTTCCGCTACTTCGGCGGCATGGCGGACAAGGTCCAGGGCAGTGTTGTGCCGGTGGAAGCCGGATTCCTGAACTACGTGCAGCGCACGCCGCTGGGTGTGGTGGGCCAGATCGTGCCGTGGAATTTCCCGCTGATGTTCACCAGTTGGAAAATGGGGCCTGCCCTGGCGGCCGGCAACACGGTGGTGCTGAAGCCGGCCGAACTCACGCCGCTGTCCACGCTGCGCATCGCCGAACTGATGGCCGAAGTCGGCTTTCCGCCCGGCGTGGTCAACATCGTGCCGGGATACGGCGCGACGGCGGGGCAGCATCTCGCCGAACATCCAGGCGTGGACAAGATCGCCTTCACCGGATCGACCGCGACGGGCCGGCGGATCGTGCAGGCCTCCGCCGGCAACCTCAAGCGCGTACAGCTCGAACTCGGCGGCAAGGGTGCCAACATCGTGTTCGAGGACGCGTTCCTGCCGGCGGCGATCAACGGCTCGGCGTTCGCGATCTTCCACAACCAGGGTCAGGCGTGCATCGCCGGATCGCGCCTGTTGCTGCACGAGAAGATCGCCGACGCATTCCTCGACGGATTTCTCAAACTTGCGGCCTCGATCCGTGTCGGCGACCCGATGGACCCGGCGACCGAGATGGGGCCGTTGACCTCGCGCCAGCATCAGGAGCGCGTGCTGACCTATTGCCGCATCGCGCATCAGGAAGGCGGCGAGATCCTTCTCGGTGGCATGCCGCCACAGGACTACGCGCTCTCCAAGGGCTTTTACCTGCAACCAACCGTGGTGCGCGCGCAGCCACAGGACCGCGTCTGCCAGGAGGAAGTATTCGGCCCGTTCGTCGCCGTCTCCACCTTCAAGAACGAGGAGGAGGCGATCGCCATCGCCAACGGCACGGAATACGGGCTTGGTGGCGGATTGTGGACCCAGCATTTGCAGCGCGCGCATCGCGTGGCGAACGCGATGCGCTCCGGCATGGTCTGGATCAACTGCTACAAGCGGGTCAATCCCGGCTCGCCCTTCGGCGGCATCGGGCAGAGCGGCTACGGACGCGAAATGGGGTTCGAGGCCATGCACGACTACACGGACGCGAAATCCGTGTGGGTGAACGTGGATGCGCAGATCCCGCCCTGGTATCCGCGCTGATGGTTGCTTTCGTCTTCGAGCCGCTGCCGTGGCGGGTGATTTTCGGCGCGGGATCGCTCGACACCTTGCCGGACGAAGTTGCCCGCCTCGGCGTCGCCAAGGCGCTCGTGCTCTGCACGCCGGAGCAGCGCGCGACGGCCGAGGATGTGGCGCGCCGGCTCGGCGACCGCTCCGTCGGCGTCTATGACGGCGCGGTGATGCATGTGCCGCTGGAGGTCGCGCGCGCCGCGCGCGCGCATGCGGCCGCCCTCGGTGCGGATGCCTGCGTCGCTGTCGGCGGCGGCTCGACCATCGGGCTGGGCAAGGCCATCGCGCTGGAATTCGGCACGCCGATCGTCGCGGTGCCGACGACCTATGCCGGGTCGGAGATGACGCCGATCTGGGGCCTGACCGAAGGCGGGGTGAAAAAGACCGGCAACGACCGGCGCGTGCTGCCGCGCTCGGTCATCTACGACCCGACGCTCACGCTCAGCCTGCCGCCGCATCTGTCCGGCGTGTCGGGGATGAACGCGATCGCCCATTGCGTCGAGGCGCTGTACGCGGCGAACGCGAACCCTGTCATCTCCCTGATGGCGGAAGACGGCATTCGCGCGCTGGCGCAAAGCCTGCCGCGCGTGGTTCGCGCGCCGCACGATCTGGCGGCGCGCACCGATGCGCAGTACGGCGCCTGGCTCGCGGGCGCGTCGCTCGGCGCTGTCGGCATGTCGATCCATCACAAGCTCTGCCACACGCTCGGCGGCACGCTGA
>JAKBCB010000194.1 GCA_021808185.1 Pseudomonadota bacterium | reverse complement strand
GGCGGCGGCGCCCGCCCCGCCGCGCCGCCGCCGCCGCAATATGCGGCTCCGCCGCCGCAGTACCCCCCGCAGTACGCGCCGCCGCCGCCGGTCTATCCGGCGGGCTATAATCCAGGGTTGTTCCCCCAGCAGGGGACCGGTTTCTTCGGCTCGGCGCTGCGCACCGCCGCAGGCGTCGCGGGCGGCGTGCTGGCGGCCGACGCGCTGATGTCGCTGTTCTCGCCGCACCAGGGCTTTGGCGGCGGCTTCGGGGGTGGCGGGTTCGGCGGCGGCTTCGCCGGGCCGCAGGTGGTCGAGAACGTGACCATCAACAACCCGGCGCAGGACGGCAATCCGTGGGGCACCGGGGCGGACCCGATGGACGCCGGCGGCGCCCCGAAGGAGGATTACGCGCAGTCGGCGCCCGACCAGTCCGCCTGGGCGCCGGCGCCGCCGGACCAGGGCGGCTGGCAGCAGGCCGACAACAGCGGCGGCTGGCAGGACGCGCCGGCCGATCCCGGCGCCGGCTGGCAGGATGCCTCCAACGACACGTCGGGCAACGACACGTCGAGCGACAGCGACTGGACCGATACCGGCGGCGATATGTCCAGCGATGCCTGACCGCCCCGAAGCCCGCGTTGGTCGCAACGCCCGCCGGCCACGCGTGCCGCGCGCCCGCTGCTGACCTTCGCCTGGAACGCGCCGTAGCGCCCGCCCGCTTCACGCGGTCCGTGTGGGGCGGTATTTGGGCTGCGACCGGGCGACGACCCGGCTAGGCTGGGCCACCATTCGGCGAGGGAACGCGGCATGATGAATTCGACATGGCAACGCGGGCGGCGGGCCGGCGTCCTCGCCTGCGCGGTCGCCACCGGCCTGTGCGCCGGACCCGCGCTGGCCGACGACATGACCGACGCGCACGCGCAACAGTTGGAACAACAGGTGCGCGACTGGCTCGCGGGCCTGCTCGGCCCGAGCGTCGATCCGGCCGCCCGCCCGCTGCACATCACCGCCGACGGAGACCATTACCGGCTGGAGATACCCTTCGCCGGCCCGATCGGCACGACCGGCGCGACCATCGCGGGCGATCCGGTCTCCGCCAAGCTCACGCCGCTGGAAGGCGGGCGCTGGGCGCTGGACGACATCCGGCTCCCCTCGCCGCTGCATGTCAGCTATCCCGCCCCGGGCGCCGGCAAGGACGGCGCGGACCTGCCCCGCGAACTGACCACCACCGTCGACTCGCAGGACCAGCACGCGGTGCTGGACCCGAGCCTGACCACCGGCTCGCATTGGGACGGCACGCTCAAGGGCTACACCTCCAGCGTCGCGGGACTGGTCGGCGCCGACCACGCGCGCACGCGCATCGAGGACATGCGCTTCCACTTCGCGTGGGAGCCGGGAGCCGACGGGTTGCTCAACGTGGTGCATGAAACCGACAGCCACATGCTGTCCAGCACGAGCCAGACGGGCGACGATGATCAGGCCACGCTGTCCATCGAGCGGACGCACGCCGTTGTCAGGCTGGACCGGGTGGCACCGGACCAGATTGCGCGGATCATGCACGCGGCGATGCGGCTGATGCCGCTCGGCGTCGCGGCGGCGCGGCAGCACGCCGGCGGGGACACCGCGGCGCTCGCGGCGCTGCTGGCCGCGAACCGCTCGGCGGAGGACACGGACAACCGCGCGGAGGCGGCCGACAAGAAAGCGGTGGCCGAGGGCCGCATGACATCCGAAACGCGCAAGAAGAACGCCGATGCGCGGCACGCCCGCGCGCAGGCGCGGATGGAGGCGATCAAGGCGGCGCGCACCGCTGCCGCGGCCCCGGACCTCTCGCCGGAGGACAAAACGGCCGCGCATGAGGGATTGCTGGCGCTGGTCGATCTGCTCGGCGGCTTCGACGAGCAGGGCACCATGGAGAACATCCGCTTCGGCGTGGCCGGACATTCCGGCCATCTCGACAAGCTGGCGCTGGGGCTCGGCGTGGGGGCGCCCGAAGGGCGGACGATGATCCGCTTCGCCCTCGGCCTCGATGGGTTCGACAGCGAGGATATCCCGCCCGGCGTGTATCGCGACTACGTGCCGCGCCACACCGCCCTCGCGCTGCATCTCGGCGGTCTGCCGGCCGCCGATCTGCGCGCACTGCTGCTGCGCGCCGGCGACAGCGAGGGCAACGATCCGGAGTTGCAGGACGAGGCGCTGGCGCTGCTGGCCAAGGGGCCGGCGGTGCTCGGGCTGGACGATCTCTCGTTCGATTTCGGCCCGGCCACGCTGCGCGGCAAGGGCGAATTCCGGGTGCGCGCCCAGGACGACTACGACGGCGACGCGCATATCGTGGCCACCGGCCTCGACAACCTCATCAAGCAGGCCAACACCGTACCGGAGCTGAAGCAAGGCGCGCCGGTGCTGCTGATGCTCAAGGGCCTGGGGCAGCAGGAGGGTGCCACGACCGTCTGGGATGTCACCTACAAGGACGGCAAGGTGCTGGTGAACGGGACCGATCTGGGCGACATGCTCCCCGGCAAATAGCCGGCGGCTCAGCCTTTCGCGGCGACCTCGGCGCCGGTGATCAGCGTCACCGGCCCATCGAGGATCGGCCTGGCGATGGCGAAGAACCGCGCGTTGGCGGGCGAGGCGTTGTGCCGGTCCATCGCCGCCTTGTCGGCGAAGCGCTCATGCGTGGTGAACACGCACGGGTCGGCGATGTCCTGCGCGACGAAGAAGCCGATCGTCTCCGGTTCGTTGGCGCGGACGTAATCGGCCACGTCCCGCAACGCCTGCCGCATCGTCGTCTCGTGCCCGCGCTGTGCCCGGATGATCGCGGTGATGGTCTGCATCGGCGCTCTCCATGAAGGTCGGTTGCCGACGATGCCCGGCCGCCACGCTGGCGGCAACGGCTTGCCGGCGCCGCCGGGCGCGTCATAACAGGGCGTGCGTGCGCCATGAGGGGGGACACAGCGTGACGACAGGGCTGCGCGGTGACTACGCGGGACGCTGCGTGCTGGTGACGGGCGGCGCGCAGGGCGTGGGGGCGGCTGCCGCGCGGCGGCTGGCGGAGTGGGGCGCGGCCGGTGTGGCCATTTGCGACCGCGACGCCGAAAAGGGTGCCGCCTGCGCCGCCGCCCTGCGCGAGCTTGGCGCCCGCGCCCTGTTCGTATCCGCCGACCTCGCCGACCCGGATGCGCCGGGGCGCGTCATCGCGGCGTGCGACGCGGCGTTCGGCCGCCTGGACGGGCTGGTGAACGCCGCCGCCTCCACCGCGCGCGGCGGGCTGATGGATGCCACCGCCGCGTCCATCGACGCCATGCACGCGGTGAACCTGCGCGCCCCGCTGCTGCTGATGCAGGGGGCGGCGGCGCTGATGCGGCGGGAGCGGATCGCCGGCGCGATGGTCAACATCGTCTCGGTCAACGCGCATTGCGGCGCCGAAAATCTGGCGGTGTATTCCGCGAGCAAGGGCGCGCTGGCGACCCTGACGCGCAATGCCGCCAACACGCTGCTGCGCGATCGCATTCGCGTCAACGGCATCATGCTCGGCTGGGCCGAGACGCCGAGCGAGCATGTGGTCCAGCGCGCGGAATCCCCGCACGGCGAGGACTGGCTGGCGCATGCCGCGGCCGGCCTGCCATTCGGGCGGCTGATCGATGTCGAAGAACTGGCCGACCTGATCGCCTTCCTGCTCAGCCGCCATGCCGGCGTGATGACCGGGGCGCTGATCGACTACGACCAGCGCGTGCAGGGCGCACCCTGAGCGATGGCGAGCGGGCAGGCGATCTTCTGTGTCGATGCCGGCGGCACGCATTGCCGTGGCCGGCTGTACGATGCCGCCGGCGCGGTGGTGGCCGAGGGACAGTCCGGCCCGTGCAACCCCTCCACCGATCTGGCGCAGGCGGTGTCCAGCCTGATTGCCCTGTGGCGGGACTGCGCGCGCACGCCGGCCGAGGAGACCGTGCTCGCCATCGGCGGCGCTGGCCTGTTCGCGCGCGCGGTGCGGCGGGATTTCCTCGCCGGCATTCCGCGCTTCGCCGCCGCGACGGTGATGAGCGACGGCTACGCGGCGCTGATCGGCGCCGGGGGCGGCAAGCCCGGCGGGCTGATCATCGCCGGCACCGGCGTCGTCGCGCACCGGCTGTACGCGGACGGACGCTCGATGCAGCGCGACGGTTGGGGCTGGATCGCGGGCGATCGCGGCAGCGGCGCCTGGATCGGCCAGCGCGCGCTGCGTCACGCGCTCGCGATGGTGGACGGGCTGGTGCCGCGCGATCCGCTCGGCGAGGCGGTGCTGGCCGTGCTGCGCGAGGACGACAAGCGCCTCGGCGGCTGGCTGATCGGCATGGGGCCGGCGCGGCTCGGCGCGCTGGCGCCGCTGGTGCTGCAAGCCGCCGGGCGCGGCGAACCGGCGGCCGAGCGGATTGTCGCCCACGCCATCGAACACCTCGCCGCGCTGGCGGGCACGCTCGACCTCGGGGCCGGCGATCCGCTGTTCCTGGCGGGCGGTCTGGGCACGGGGTTTCGCGCACCGCTGGCGGCCTTGCTCGGCCGCCCCGTCCTGGCCCCCGCCGCCGACGCGATGGAGGGCTGCCGGCTGGTCGCCTCCGGCGCGGCACCGGCGGAGGACGCCATCGACACGCTGGGCTTCGGCGGCTGACGGCGTACGCCCGCTCAGCGCTCGATGCCGACTTCCACCGCCGCGTTGACGATCAGCGCGTTGCCGCCATCGGCCAGTCCATTCGGCGTCAGCATGCCGCCTGGCACGATCTCGATGGTGACGCTGCCGGCGGGGAATTCCTCGCGCACCGCCGCGACATCGACCGGGTCTGTCGCCGCCGGCACGGCGAGGCGCGCATGCACGACCACCCGCCCGCCATCTTTCAGCAGGCCGTAGATCCCAGGCAGAAGGTTGTGGCCAATGGCGTTGCGCACGGCCCGGCGCGCCGCTTTCGTGGCGTCGGTGCCGCGCAGATCCACGCCCATCCCGAGTTCGATGAACAGCGGATCACGCACGGGTTGTGCTCCCCAGCAGCGCCTGTGCGCAGGCGTCGAGAATCGCGTCCGCGTCCAGGCCGTATTCGCGATACAGGTCGGGAATATCGCCGGCCTGGCCGAAATGATCGACGCCGAGCGGCACCGTACGCTGGCCGCGCACGGCACCCAGCCACGCATGGGCGGCGGGGTGCCCGTCCAGCACCGTGACCAGCGCGGCATCCGGCGCGAGCGGCGCGAGCAGACGCTCGATGTGGCTCAGTGCCGCCCGATTGCCCGCGCGCCGTGCCTGCATGGCCGCGAGCCAGCCGGCGTGCAGCCGGTCGGGGCTGGTGATGGCCAGCAGGCCCGCGCCGGGTTCGTCCTGACGCAAGTCGGCGAACGCGGCCTCGGCTTCCGGCGCGACCGGCCCCTGATAGGCGATGGCGATGCGGGCGTCCCCGGCCGGCGGCACCACCCAGTGTCCGCCGCCGATCACCGCCGCCGGGTCCAGCGTGCGCACCGGCTGCGCGATCTGCCGCGTGGAAAGCCGCAGCCACACGGCGGAACCTTCCGGCGCCTGCATATGCACGAAGGCATGGCGCAGCAGGATGGCAAGCTCGTCCACGTGCGCCGGCTCGTAGCTGGCCAGCCGGTCCGCCGCGATGCCGAGCAGCGGCGTGTTGACGCTCTGGTGCTGCCCGCCCTCCGGCGCCAGCGTCAGACCGGACGGCGTGGAGACCAGCAGGAAGCGCGCATCCTGGTAACAGGCGTAGATCAGCGCATCGAGGCCGCGATTGACGAACGGATCGTACACCGTGCCCACCGGCAGTACGCGCGCGCCGTGCAGCGCTGGCGCCAATCCCGCCGCCCCCAGCAGCAGAAACAGATTCTGCTCGGCGATGCCGAGTTCGATGTGCTGACCCTCCGGCGCCATGCCCCAGCGTTGCGCGCTGGCGAGCTTGGCGTCGCGGAACACGTCGTTGCGCGTGTGCCGGTCGAACACGCCGCGCCGGTTCACCCAAGGGCCGAGGCTGGTGGAGACCGCGACATCCGGGCTTGTCGTGACGATGTGCCGCGCGAGTTCCTTGAACTCGCCCTGGCCCCGGCCGATTTCCGCGAGAATGTCGCCGAAGCCGCCCTGGGTGGAGGCACGGCGGCCAGCGACGCGCGGCGCGGGCAACGCCGCGGGTACCGCGACGATGGGGGCGGTCAGGGCGCGGCCCCCGGGCGTGAGCGGCGTGGCGAACGGCACGCTGTCGAGGAAGGCGCGCAATTCGTCCTCGCTGGCGCTCAATCCCTCGAATACATCCCATTCATGGCCCGGGCGGATGTTCATGCCGGCGCGGAACAGCTCCATCTGTTCCTTGGTCATCAAGCCGGCATGGTTGTCCTTGTGGCCGGCGAACGGCAGGCCCATGCCCTTGATGGTGTAGGCGATGAAGCAGGTGGGCTGATCGCCGTCCGCGTCGGCCTGGCGGAAATGCTCGATCAGCGATTCGACATCGTGGCCGCCGAGATTGGTCATCAGATCGGCGAGTTCGTCGTCGGACAGCGGGTCGATGATGGCGCGCACGCCGCGCGCGCGTCCCAGATCGGCCAGCACCGCCTGCCGCCACGCCGCACCGCCCTGGAAGGTCAGAGCCGAATACAGGCTGTTCGGGCAATCGTCGATCCAGCGCCGCAGCTCCTCGCCGCCGTCGCGCGCGAAGGCCGCGAGCAGTTTGCGGCCGTATTTCATCGTCACCACGTTCCAGCCCATGTCGCGGAACAGGCCCTCGATGCGGCCGAACAGCCGGTCCGGCACCACGCTGTCCAGGCTCTGGCGGTTGTAATCGATAACCCACCAGACGTTGCGCACGTCGTGCTTCCAGCCCTCCAGCAGCGCCTCGTAGATGTTGCCCTCGTCGAGTTCGGCGT
>JAKBCB010000193.1 GCA_021808185.1 Pseudomonadota bacterium | reverse complement strand
CGGCGCAGGCCGAGCTTTTCCTGCGCGCGCTCACTCCGTGAGCGAGAGCTTCGACGCCGAGTGGCTGGCGCTGCGCGAACCGTTCGACGCCGCGGCGCGCGGCGTGCGGCTTGCCGAACAGCTTGCATCCGTATTGCCCGCGCGCCCGCGCGTGCTGGACCTCGGCGCCGGCACCGGCAGCCTGTTCCGCTGGCTGGCGCCGATCATCGGCCGCGCGCAGGTCTGGACGCTGGCCGACGCGGACGAGGACCTGCTCGCATCGGCCTTCGTCGCGTGCGCCACCTGGGGTGCCGCGTGCGGTTACGCCGCCACATGGCCCGGCGGCGCACACAACCGCGCGCTGCTGCTGCACACGCCGCATGGCGCGTGGCGGATCGAGGCGCTGCGCGTCGATCTCGCCGACGCGCCGGAGTCTTTGCCGCTCGATCGTGCCGATGCGGTGGTGTGCAGCGCGCTGCTCGATCTGGTGTCCGCCGCATGGTTGGAGCGCATGGCCGCATCGCTGCGCGTGCCGCTGCTCGCCTGCCTGACGGTCGATGGACGCGACCGCTTCGCGCCATCGCATCCGCTCGATCGCCGCGTGCTCGCCGGCTTCCGCCGCGACCAGTCGCGCGACAAGGGCTTTGGCCATGCGCTCGGCCCGCGCGCGCCCGCCGCGCTGCATCGTATCTTCGCGGAGCATGGCCATGCGGTTCTGTCAGCCACCACCGACTGGCGCATTCCCCGCGACGCGGTAGCGATGCTAAGGGAAATGGTGACGACGCACGCGGCCACCGCAGGGCGGCAAAGCCCGGCGTGGCGGGGCGCCATCGACGCATGGGCGCGCACGCGCCTCACGCAAACGGCGGCCGGGCGACTTGGCATTCGCATCGGCCATCGCGACAGTCTCATTCTGCCAACACGCTAGGGGGAAAACCACCATGCCGTTGCTCGGCTGCATCGCCGACGACTTTACCGGCGCGACCGACCTTGCCTCGATGCTGGTCAAGCACGGGATGCGCACCGTCCAGGTCATCGGCGCGCCCGGCGCGTCGGACCCGGTTCCGGATGCCGACGCGATCGTGGTGGCGCTGAAGTCGCGCACGTCGCCGGTCGAACAAGCGGTGGCCGAAAGCCTCGCGGCGCTGGCGTGGCTGCGCGCGGCGGGATGCCGGCAGTTCTTCTTCAAATACTGTTCGACCTTCGACAGCACGGACCGCGGCAATATCGGCCCGGTGGCGGATGCGCTGATCGCAGCCCTCGGCTGCGGCTTCGCCCTCGCCTGCCCCGCGTTCCCGGCAAACAACCGCAGCGTGTATCAGGGCCATCTGTTCGTCGGCAGCGCGCTGCTGAACGAGAGCGGCATGGAGAAGCACCCGCTCACGCCGATGACGGACGCCAACCTCGTGCGCGTGCTCTCACGCCAGACCGATGGCACTGTCGGGCTGGTGCCATTCGCCACGGTCGAACAAGGCCCCGCCGCGATCCGCGACGCCATGACGGCGCTGAAGGAGCAAGGCCGGCGCTATGCCATCGTCGATGCGGTGAGCAACGCGCATCTCGCCGCGATTGGCGAGGCGGCGGCCTCGCACGCGCTTGTCACCGGCGGCTCGGGCGTGGCGCTCGGCCTGCCGGAGAATTTCCGCCGCGCCGGACTGCTGCCGGTGCTCAGCGATCCCGGCGCGCTGCCCGACGCGACGGGGCACGCGGCGGTGCTCGCCGGCTCCTGCTCGCGCGCGACGCTGTTGCAGATCGCCACCGCGCGCAACCATGCGCAGGTGTTGGAACTCGACCCGCTCGCGACACCGGACGCAAAGACGCTGGCGGCACAGGCGATCGCGTGGATGCAGGGCAAGCTGGGCGCCGCGCCCATCGTGATCGCCGCGTCGGGAACGCCCGAGAAAGTTGCCGCGTTGCAGCAGCAACTGGGGCGCGATGCGGCGGGTGCGCTGGTGGAACACGCGCTGGCCGACATCGCCGAGGCGCTGGTCACGGGCGGGGTGCGGCGGCTGGTGGTCGCCGGCGGAGAGACCTCGGGCGCCGTCGTGACACGCCTGGGCGTGCGTCGCCTGCGCATCGGCACGGAGATCGATCCCGGCGTCCCCTGGACGTTTGCCGAGGGCAGCGGCCCGTCGATGTTGCTCGCACTGAAAAGCGGCAATTTCGGCGCGGCCGATTTCTTCCTGAAAAGCTTTGCCATGCTGGAGGCACGATGACCGAGAACGAAACCCGCGCGCTGCTGGTGGCGCACGCCGCGAGCCTGTTCCAGCGCGGCTATTCCGTCGGCTCGGCCGGCAACATCAGCGTCAAGCTTGAGGACGGCTATCTGATCACGCCGACGAACTCTTCGCTCGGCCGGCTGGATCCGGCGCGGCTGTCCAAGCTCGATCTGGGGTTCCACCATGTCGGCGGCGACAAGCCGTCGAAGGAAGTGTTCATGCACCGCGCCTTCTACATGGCGCGCCCGACCGCGATGGCGGTGGTGCATCTGCACTCCACGATGGCCACCGCCATCGCCTGCCTGCCCAACGTGAACGAGGCCAACCCGATCCCGCCGTTGACGCCGTACTTCGTCATGCGCGTCGGGCGCACCATGCCGATCGTGCCGTACTACCGGCCGGGCGACGCGGCGATGGAGCCGGCGATCCGTGCTGCGGCACGCGACGCGCGCGCCGTGCTGCTGGCCAATCACGGGCCGGTGGTGTCCGGCAGGTCGCTGTCGGATGCGGTGTACGCCGCCGAGGAATTGGAAGAGGCGGCCAAGCTGTTCCTGCTGCTGCGCGGCACGTCACCGCGCTTGCTGACCACGCCGCAGGTGGACGATTTGCTGAAGACGTTCGGCTAAAGGCGGCAGCCAAGGCGAAACCGCCGGCGCGGCGCGAAGCGCGCCGCACCGGCGAGTGGTCTCAGGACTCGGTGGGCGCCGCCGGCGCTTCACTGATGGGCTCGGGCGCGGGCGCCGCGGTCTCCACCACGGCGACCTTGCGCGGGCGGCGTACCTTCGGCGCCGCGGGCGTCGGCATCGCGGCTTGTGCCGGCGCGGCGGCCTGCACGCGCTTGGCGGGCTTGCGCGCGGTGACAGCGGCTTTCTTCGCCGCCGGCTTCGGCGCCGCCTTGCGCGCGGTGGTGCTGGCCTTGGCGCGGGCGCTCGTTGCCTTCGCCGGCTTGGCCGCCGCCTTGCGCGTCGCCGGCTTCGCGGCGGCGGTCTTGCGGGGGGCGGTCTTGCGGGCAGCGGTTTTCGTCGCGGCGGCGGCGCGCTTCGGTGCCGCCTTGCGGGCGGCGGGCTTCGCGGCGCTGGCGCGCTTGGCCGCCGGCTTGGCGGCGCGTGTCGTCTTGGCGGCGGCCTTGGTCGCCGTCTTGCGCGCCGCCGGCTTCTTTGCCGCGGCGGCCTTCTTCGCCGCGGGCTTGCGCGCCGGCGCCTTCTTCGCGGCGGTCTTCGTTGCCGCCGCCCGGGTCTTCGCCTTCGCGGGCTTGGCCGCCTTCGCCGATTTGCCCGCCGGCTTCGCCGCGCGCGGCGCCGCCTTCGTGGTGGCCTTGCGCGCACCGGTGCCGCGCGCCGCGCGCGTCCCGGTCCCGCTCGCACGCCGTGTCGTCGCGCGTACCGCCAGCGCCTGTGCGCGCGGCTGGTCGCTGTTGCTGTCGTCGTTGCTCACGTCCGGCTTCTCCCTATCTGCCGTGAATGGATCTCGATCGTCATGCGCGCGGCCGCGGACGAAGGTTCCGGCGCGATGCGCGCGGTATCGGCAACACCCGCCGGCACCAGCCCATCGCCGGCCCGGCACAGAGCGAAACCTTCTAGTCGCCATGCGGGGCGAATGCGGCCTTGACGAATCGCGAATCGCATGGTTGCAGCCATGACTCCGCTATCCGCTCTCTTGCGTACCGATGTCAACAACAACAGTGCATTTCTTGCTTCCGCGCGCGCAGAAAAATGCACCGCGCGCCACGTTGCACGGTTTACGATTCCGCACGCGGCCCGCGTCGCCGCCGTGTCAGCCTGGAGCAGCATCATGTCCGAAGCATTCGCGAGCGTCTTTCGCGGCGACATCGTCACCGGCACGGAGATCCTGCGCGATGGCTGGATCGCCGAACGCGCGGGCCGCATCGCCGCCATCGGCATCGGCGCGGCGCCACCCGCGCACACCGTCATCGACCATGCCGGCCGCCTGATCCTGCCCGGTCTCGTCGATGGGCACATGCACACATCGTCGCACACCGGCTGGGCGGGCATCGAGTCCGCCACGCGCTGCGCCGCCGCCGGCGGCGTCACCACCGTTGTCGATATGCCGTACGACGTGCCCGAACCGGTGACGGACGAGGCGGTGCTCGCGCGCAAGATCGCGGTGGTGGATGCAACCGCCCATGTCGATGTCGCGCTGTATGGCACCATCCGCAAGCATGGCGGGGTGGACGCCATCGCCGGTCTCGCCGCCGGCGGCGTGAGCGCCTTCAAGCTCTCCACTTATGAGTACGACGCGGTGCGCTTCCCGCGCATCGACCATCCGACGATGCATGCCGCCTTCGCCGCCATCGCGCGCACCGGCCTGCCCGTCGCGGTGCACAACGAGGATCAGGAACTGGTCGAGCAGCTCACCGCCGCCGCGCGCGCCGCCGGCCGGACGCAGCCGATCGAGCACGCCCGCACCCGCCCGCCGCTCGCCGAGACCATGGCCGATCTGGAAATCTTCGAACTCGGCCTTGCCACCGGCGCGCATGTCCACATCGCGCATTCCTCGCTCGCGCGCGGCTTCGAGATCGCCGCCGCCTTCCGCGCGATGGGTGGGGCCGCCACCGGCGAGGCCTGCATTCAATATCTGTGCATGACGGAGGAGGATCTCGTCCGCCTTGGCGGACGCGGCAAATGCAACCCGCCATTCCGTACCGCCGCCGAGGTCGAGCGCATGTGGCAAGCACTGCTGGCCGACCAGATTGCCTACATCTCGACCGACCACGCGCCATGGCCGCTGGCGCGCAAGACGCTGCCGGACATCTTCGCCAACGCTGCCGGTCTCACCGGGCTACAGAGTTTCGCGCCGCTCATGTACACACTGCTCGACGAACGCGGCCTGTCGCCCATCCTGATGGCGACATACTGCGCCGAACGCAGCGCCCGGATGCACGGGCTGTTCCCGAAGAAGGGCGCGCTGCGCCTCGGCGCCGATTGCGACCTGCTGGTGCTGGAACGCGGATCGTTCCGCTTCGACGAGGCCGAGATCGTCGATCGCGAGGACATGCGCTGGTCGCCCTATCACGGGCGCGCGATGCGCGCGCGTGTGGCCGCCACCGTGCTGCGCGGGGAGACGATCTGGGACGGCGCGCGGGTCTGCGGCGCGCCCGGTGCGGGGAAGTTCGTTCCGCGCCAATCGGTGTAGCCGGGCTGCGTGCTCTGCACGATCCGGTAACCCTTCGCGCGGCATTATGGGCATGTGCCGGTCGCGCCGGCGAAGCGTGGGAAAATCCCGCATGTCTCCCCTGAAGGATTCCACCATGCAGATCGGCAGCGTTTCCACCAGCCACACACCTTCCCCTGTGACACCGCAAAGCGCGACGTCAACCCAGGCCGCCGCGCGCGGCAGGGACCGCGACGGCGACAGCGACGGCAGCACATCGGCGGCACCGGACAGCACCAGCACCGCCGCCGCCGCCAGCGGCACCGGCGGCAAGCAGGTCAACGTGCTCGCCTGACCGGCCGGATCGGCGCGCCGGCTTTACGGCGCGTTCATCGTCTTTCCGTATGTTGACCTCCGCCGAGGGACAGGCTCACCCCACGGCCACGCGGAAAAATCTCCGCTCCCGCGTCCGGCCTCGCCGCAAGATCCGGTGAGGCCGGGGCCCCTCCGCGCCGCCCAGCGCAGGACAAACCGCCACCCAGACGCCAGCGGAAGGGCTGCCGTGCGGATCTCCCCTTGATCCGCACCGCCACGCCGCCCAAGAAGAAGGCTCGGAGCTTCTCTGGGCGCCTTCTGGCCCCTTCAGCAAAGGCCAATCCCCTGACCGACCAGTCTCCTATCCGGTGGCAGCCGGATCGTCTTCTCTCACCGGTCGCATGGTCGGTGCCGTCGCTGCCGGTGGCCCTCGGGCGCGGCTTGCGCATGTGCTGCCCGTCCTGCGGCAAGGGCAAGCTGTTCAGCGGCTACCTCAAGGTGGTGCCGGTCTGCGCCAACTGCGGCGCGCCGCTCGGCCTCGCCCGCGCCGATGACGCGCCGCCGTACTTCACCATCGTCGTGGTCGGCCACATCATCATCCCCGCCATGTGGAGCCTGGAACGCGCTTACGAGCCGCCGCTATGGGTGCACGCCGCCATCTGGCTGCCGCTGACGCTGGGCCTCACGCTCGGCCTGCTGCGGCCGATCAAGGGGGCCACGGTCGGGCTGATGCTCAAGCTCGGAATGTTGAAGTCCGGCGACGACGAATGACCACGGACGCGCGCGCCCCGGCGGCCTCGGCCGAGGCGCGTCTGGCCCGGATCACGCTGGAAGGCGAGGCGCTCACCCGTCTCTCGCCGACGCTGGAGGCTGACCGCGCGCAAGCGGTGGCCGATCTCCAGTCGGAAAACCACTTCGCCCCCGCGGGGCACCCGCCCGGCCCATACGCGCTGCGGCTGTCGATCCAGGAGGGGCGGCTGGTGTTCGACATCCGCCGGATGGACGACTCACCGATCGCGGCCATCGTCCTCGCTCTCGGCCCCTTCCGTTCGCTCATCAAGGACTATCAACTGCTGGTCGAGAGCCATGTGCTCGCCGTGCAGGAGGGGCGCGAGGAGCGCATCCAGGCCATCGACATGGGCCGGCGCGGCCTGCACAACGAAGGGGCGGAGCTGATGATCGCGCGCCTGCGCGGCAAGGTCGCCATCGACTTCGAAACCGCGCGCCGCCTGTTCACGCTGAT
>JAKBCB010000192.1 GCA_021808185.1 Pseudomonadota bacterium | reverse complement strand
GCGCCCGCGCGGCAGGTCGGGCCGAATTGCGGCGTCTGCCTCGATGCGTTCCATCTCAACATCGAGGAAGCCGACATGTTCGCCGCCATCCGCGCGGCGGGCGACCGGCTGGCGGATTTCCATGTGGCCGACAACAACCGCATGGCGCCCGGCCAGGGCGCGCTCGACTGGACGCGCATTGTCGCCACCCTGCGCGAGGCCGGCTACGACGGCGCGCTGACGGTGGAATTCGTCGCCCCCATCGACCGCACGCCGGCGAACCCCTACCCCGACCAACTGGAAACCGGGCCGGTCGATATCACCCCCGAACAGCGCCAATTCATCCAGGATCATGGGTCGAGCCTGCTGAGCGAGCGGTTCTACAGCGGCCTGATGGCGACCTCGGCGCAAACCCTGCTGCCCCTGATCGGCTGACGGACACAGCATGCGCATCGCCAGCGTCGCCGCCGCCTGGGTGCATTTCCCGATCGCGGCGGAGCAGCAGCACGTCAGCGATTTCGGCCGCGTGGCGTCGTTCGACGCGGCCATCGTGCGCGTGGCGACCGAGTGCGGGCTGGTCGGCTGGGGCGAGGCGAAGAACGCCGCCGGCAGCGCCGGGGTGTATGGCGGCCTCGTCGCCGTCATCAACGACGATCTGGCTCCTGGCCTGATCGGCCGCGACCCGCGCGATGTGGCGGTGATCTGGGAGGAATTGTACAGCGGCGTGCGCGGCCACTTCGCGCTGTCACGCGGCCACGTGTTCCCGGACATGGCGCGGCGCGGCCACCGGATCGCCGCGATCGGCGGCATCGACCTCGCCCTGTGGGACATTCTCGGCAAATCCCTCGGCGTGCCGGTCTGGCGGCTGCTCGGCGGGCGCAAGGCGGTGGCGATGCCGGCCTACGCTTCCGGCGGCTGGGCGGACGCGGCGGGGATCGGCGCGGAACTGGCCGGCTATGTCGCGCGCGGCGGGTTCCGCGCGGTGAAGATGCGGGTGGGCGCGATGGACGGCGCGCCGCACGCCTCCGCCGCGCGGGTGATCGCGGCGCGCCGGCATCTCGGCCCGGACATCGCGCTGATGGCCGACGCGCACGGCACCTTCACCGTCGCGGAGGCCAAGCGCTTCGCCTGGATGGTGCGCGACTGCGATCTGGCGTGGTTCGAGGAGCCGGTGGCGGCGGACGACAAGCCCGGCATGGCCGAGGTGCGCGCGGCGTCCCACCTGCCGATCGCGGCTGGGGAGAGCGAACACACCCGCTTCGATTTCCGTGATCTGATCGCCCATCGCGCGGTCGATGTGCTGCAACCCGACCTTGCGATCTGCGGCGGGCTGACCGAGGCGGCGCGCATCGGGGCGCTGGCCGCCGCGCACAACCTGCAACTCTCGCCGCATCTGTGGGCGGGCGCGCCGGCCTTCGCCGCCGGGCTGCATCTGTCGGCGGCAAGCCCCGCGAGCGCCATTCTGGAATACTCGCTCGGCGCCAACCCGATGCTGCATGCGCTGATCGAGGAGCGCTTCATCCCGGTGGACGGGGCCATCGCCATCCCGGACCGGCCGGGCCTCGGCATCACCATGCGTGAGGACGTGTTGCGCGCGCACACGGTGGCGGCGTGAACGACCGCAACACCCTGGTCGGGCGGCTGATCCCGTTCCTGCTGCTGCGGCGCTACGAACCCGGCGAGCGCGTGCCGTCCGAGCGCGAACTGGCCGAACGCTTCAAGGTCAGCCGGGGCCAGATCCGCGAGGCGCTGTCGTATCTGGAAGCCCTGCGCGTGATCGAGCGGCGGGCGAAATCCGGCGTGTACATGGCAGCCCAGGACAGCAGCGTGGAGACGCTCGCGCTGTTCGCGCAGCTTGGCATCCCGCTGACAGCGGCCGATGTGCAGCAATCGGTGGAGATGCGGCGCATCCACGAGATCGCGGCGATCCAGCTTGCCTGCGAGCGCCGCACGGACGAAAATTTGGCCCGCCTGCGCGACATCCTGGCCACCGAGGCGACCCATGTCGCCGGCGGGATGAGCATGGCCGAGGACGACCGGGTGTTCCACAGCGAGATCATCCGCGCCACGCAGAACAACGTGTTCTCGCGCATCGTCAACATCTTCTACATCATGACGTCGGCGCAGCGCTCGCTGTATTTCCGCGACGCGGTGCGCGGCCGGCAGTCGCATGACGAGCATGTGCGCATGTTCACCGCGATCGAGCGGCGCGACGCGCCGCTGGCCGCCGAACTGATGACGGCGCACCTCAGGGGCGTGGACAGCTACTGGCAACACCTGATCGAGCGCGACGGCGGGCGGCTCGCCCTGCCCTCCGACGCCGAGGGGTAGCCATGGCGATGCCCCTGGTGCTGAGCACGCACGCGCTGCACCGGGACGCGGCGGCGGCGCTGGCGCCCCACGCGCGCCTCGCGGTCGCCTCGGCGCTGGACCCGGCCACCTTGCTGCGCGAAGGCGCCGACGCCGATGCCATCATCGTGCGCGCGCCGCTGCCGCCGGCGTTGTTCGCGCGCGCGCCAAAGCTGCGCGCGGCGGTGCGGCACGGCGCCGGGCTCGACATGATCCCCCTGCCCGAAGCCACCGCCGCCGGCGTGCTGGTGGCCAACGTGCCCGGCGCGAACGCGCGCAGCGTGGCGGAATACGTGGTGTTTTCCATCCTTGCCCTCGTCCGCCGTTTCCGCCGCATCGACGGTGATTTGCGCGCGCACGGCTGGGCGGCGGGCCGCGCCCACGCCGACGACGCGGGGGAAATATTCGGCCGCACCGCCGGCATCGTCGGCCCCGGCGCCGTCGGCCGCGCCGTGCGCGACATGCTGGCCGGCGCATTCGGGATGCGCGTGCTGGCGACAGGGCGCGGCCCGGTGCCCGCGGGGTTCGCGGCGCGCGACCTCGATACGTTGCTGGCACAGAGCGATATTCTGGTGCTCTGCTGCCCGCTGACCGAGGCCACGCGCGGGTTGATCGGTGCCGCGCAACTGGCGCGCATGCCGCCGCACGCGGTGCTGGTCAACGTGGCGCGCGGCGCCGTGGTGGACGAGGCAGCCCTGATCTCGGCGCTGCGGGAAAGGACGATCGCCGGCGCGGCACTCGACGTGTTCGCGACCCAACCGCTGCCGCTGGAGCACCCGTTCTTCGGCCTGGACAACGTGGTCCTGACACCGCACCTCGCCGGCATCACCGGCGAGAGTATGCGCCGGATGGGGCTGGGTGCCGTCGCCGAGGTGGCGCGCGTGCTGGCCGGCGAACCTCCGGCCGCGCTGGCCAACCCGGCGGCGCTGCCGCGCTTTCGCGCGCGGTTCGGTTGATCCGCCGCACTCGTACCGCGGTCACGCCGACTGTGCATCGCGCGGTTCATCCCCCTTCAGCAATATCCACAACACCTGCTATAGTGTGCATCCGCGCCCGTCCGTTGCGCCCCGCGCGGCAACGAGGAGGCTGAGGCCGATCGATGTCCGACCCACCGGTTGCCGAACCACCGGCCCCCTCGTCCGCGCCGGAGCCCCGGAAGGCGGCAACGGAGCGACCGGCGGCGGCACAACCGGACACTCCCAGGCGGGCGTCACCGACGCATCCTGTCCGCGCGACCGCCAAGCTTCGATCGCCTGAGCGGCCAGCCGCCGCCACGGCGCCGCCGCCGGAACGGCAACCGGCCGAGGACGACACGATTGTCACCGAGACGGACGCTTTCGACCAACAACTCATCGCCGAAATCCGCATTCTGGTGGATTTCATTTCCGGCCGTGGCGACAAGAGCCTCGGCGCCGGCACACAGGGCAGACTGCCCAGCAACTGCCGCACCTACGCCGACGCGCTCGCGGAGTTCTTCCGCATCTGTGCCAAGTCGAAGGCCGCAAAATCATGACACCGCGCGATCGCACCTTCCTGATCGAGTTCCGCGACTATCTGGCCAGCGCGGCCCATCCCGCGAGCACCAGCACCATCGCCTTCTCCACGCTGGCGTCCGAGGCCGAGAAGGTCCGGCAGTCGAAGCAACGGCCCGTGCTTCGGGGCATCCTGCAATTCTTCTTCGGCCTGTTCCGCCTGATACTTCCCGCGTCGGCGTCACCGGTTCGACCGGCATCGGACGGCAACCTGATCGACTCGATCATCTTTCTGTTTCCGCTCTACGGGGCGCTGGCGGAGAATTTCCGCCTGCTCGTGCTGTCGATCCGATCGATTGCGCTCACGCTGACATTCGCTGTCGTCGTCGTGTCGGCGTATGTGTACTGGGGCAACCTGATCCTCGCGAAACTCGATGCCCTCGACGCGCAGCAATCCAAGCTGGTCGCCGATCGCATGGCGGAGGAAGCCGTGCTCGATGCCCGTGCGAGGGGATCGGCGGGAAGCCCGGGCATCGGTCAGGCCGCGCAGCCAGTCGCGCTCGTTCGCGACTGCGTCTATTACAGCAACATCGACAATTCCCCTGGAATTCCTTTCAGGGACTTACAGAGCGGCAACAAAAATGGAGAATTTCTGACCCACTCATCAATCAAATACGGTCAGATTTGCGGCGAACTCGATCAATTATTTTTGTCTCGAGATTCAACATTTCTGGAACTTAATACCTTCGTGCGTATTCCGACCAGCTTTCTGTCCTCCGATGGACAGGTGTTCGGGCCCAATCCACCGATGCAGGATCTGCGGGATGCGGACTCCACGAAGCTGTATGCGACTGCTCTGGTCCCGATGCTGAACGGATACATCACGTCCGTGCTGATGGGCCTTCTCGGCGCGTCGGCTTTTATTCTTCGCTCCTATCTCGCCGCCCTGTCGAACAAGACTCTGCATCCGCGCGATGCCCGCGCCTATAACATCCGGCTGGTGCTCGGCGCCGTGGCGGGACTGACCATCGGCTTCTTCATGAGCCCGGGGGCCGCGATCAATGCCGAGACCAAGTCGCTGAGTTCCGCGATCACCCTCACGGGGCCGGCGCTGGCGTTTCTGGCCGGTTACGCGGTCGAGGTCGTGTTCGGCTTTCTCGACGCCATGGCCCGAACCGTGTTCCCGGCCACGAAGTAACCGCGCTACGAGGCGGCAAATCCCGCCCGCTTGAGCCGCACCAGCGCGTTGTCCAGCGCGCCAAGGAACGCCGAGCGGTCCTTCTGCGCGAACGGGCGCGGCCCGCCGGTGATCTGGCCGGCGGAGCGCAGCCCGTCCATCAGGTTGCGGGTGGCCAGCGTCATGCCGATCGCAGCTTCGGAAAATGCCTGACCGGTCGGCCCGAGCACGTCCGCCCCCGCCTTCACGCAGCGCGCCGCGAGCGGTACGTCCGACGTCACCACCACGTCGCCCCGCACCGCGCGTTCGGCGATCCAGTTGTCCGCCTCGTCCATGCCGGCGCCGACCACCACGCGCTCGACGCGCGCGTGCATCGGGATGGTGATGAAACTGTTGGACACGACGACCACGCGCACGCCATGCCGCTCGGCCACGCGATACACCTCGGCCTTCACCGGGCAGGCATCGGCATCGACATAGATCGTGATCGGGTGCGCCGGCTCGTTCATGCGGGGGCAGATGGCAGGCGCGCGCTTGCGCCGCAAGCCCGCGCGGGCCCAATCTCCCGCACAAGATCGGGGAGGACGGACGGATGGGCGGTGTGCTCGCCATGCCCGCCGACGCGGCGGCGCACCCGCCGCGCACCTCGCGCGGGATGTTCGCAAGTGCCGCGAGCGGCTGGCAACTGGTCGCCCCGGCGCTGATCGTGCTGTGCGTGATGAACCTGCTGCCGATCCTGTGGTCGCTCGGCATGAGCTTCTTCCGCTATCGCGCCGACCGGCTGCACACGCCGCCGCGCTTCCTGGGTCTGGGCAACTACATCGACCTGCTGACCGACGACGACATCTGGGAGCGCGTGACCAATACCGGCCAGATGATCCTGGGCAGCGTGCTGTTGCAGATCCTGGTGGGCGCGGCGCTCACCCTGCTGTTCTACCGCCCGTTTGCCGGCCGCCGGGCGATCCTGATGCTGGTGCTGACACCGATGCTGCTCTCCACCGTGTTCGTCGGCACGTTCTTCAACTTCTTCTTCCTGCCGCCGTTCGGCTTCGTCTCGTTCGTCGTCGGCGCGCTGTCCGGACACACCTTCAATCCGCTCGCCTCGCCCAGTGGCGCCATGGCCTGCCTGATCGTGGCGGATGCCTGGATGTGGTCGCCGTTCGTGATGCTGATGCTGATGGCCGGCCTGTCCGGCGTGCCGAAGCACTTATGCGAGGCCGCCGCCATCGACCGCGCCACGCGCTGGCAGTACTTCCGCGCCGTGATCCTGCCCTCGGTGCGCGGCGTGCTGCTGCTCGCGGTGCTGTTCCGCACCATCGAGAGCTTCAACGCCTTCGACCTGATCTTCACCATCACCAATGGCGGGCCGGGCACCTCGACCGAGAGCCTGTCCACCGAGATCTACGGCGACGCGTTCGTGCTGTTCGAAACCGGGCGCGCCTCGGCGCTGGCCAATTTCAGCACCTTCGTCATCATCGTGCTGGTGAACCTGTATTTCCAGGCGATCCGCCAGCGCAGCCGCGCCATCGGCGACGGGAGCGCCTGAGATGGAGCCGGACGAAGACCACCCGCTGTTCCGCCCCGCCGGCCGCGCCCGCGCCGTGCTCTCGGCGCTGCTCGCGATTGTTTACTTCGTCCCCGTCGTCTGGATGCTGCTGGCGGCCATCAAGACCCGGCCGGACGCGCTGGCGACGCCGCCGAAGCTGATCTTTTCACCCACGCTGGAACATTTCTCCGCCTTGTTCACCGGATTCACGGCCGGCGGACAGCAGGTCTTCCCGACGGGGTTCCAATACTACATCTTCAACAGCATCTTCATCTCCGGCACCAGCGTGCTGCTGGCCCTCGTGCTCGGCCTGCTGGCCGCGTACGGGGTGGCGCGGATGCCGGT
>JAKBCB010000191.1 GCA_021808185.1 Pseudomonadota bacterium | reverse complement strand
GAGGAGAAGCTCATCGCGCTTGAGAGCTTCAAGCGCATCGTCGCGCCGTTCGATGGCGTGGTGACGGCGCGCAAGACCGATGTCGGCGCGCTGATCAACGCCGGCAGCGGCCAGGGGGTGGAACTGTTCAGCGTCGCCGACGTGCACGAAATGCGCGTCTATGTCCGCGTGCCGCAGGCCTTCGCGCCGGAGCTGACGGTCGGCCTGTCCGCCAAGCTCGTGCTGCCCGGACAGGCGCGCACGTTCGACGCCAAGCTGGTCACCACGTCGAACGCGATCACCGCGGCCTCGCGCACCATCCTGGTGGAATTGCGCGCGGAAAACCCGGACGGCGCGCTGCTGCCGGGCACGTTCACCGAGGTGCATTTCCAACTGCCCACGCCCGCCCACGTGCTGCGCCTGCCGACCAGCACGCTGCTGTTCCGCCAACACGGCTTGCAGGTCGCCGTGGTCGGGCCGGACAACAAGGTCGTGCTCAAGCCGGTCGAGGTCGGCCGCGATCTGGGTACCGAGATCGAGGTGACTTCCGGGGTCGAACCGGGGGACCGGGTGATCGACAGCCCACCTGATTCCATCACCGCCGGCGAAGTCGTGAAGGTGGCGGAACCGGACGTGAAGCCCGCCGCCGGGACGCCCAAGATCGCGCAAAGCGAAACCGTGGCGGGGGCGCCGAAGTGAAGGTCGCGCGTCTGCTGACCCTTGCCGGCTGCGCGTGCGCGCTCGTCGGCTGCGACATGGCACCGAAATACCATCCGCCTGTCATCGCGATTCCGGCCAATTTCAAGGAAGCAGGCCCGTGGAAACCGGCGCAGCCGGCGGACACGCTGCCGCGCGGCCCGTGGTGGACCGACTATCACGACCCGACGCTCGACGCGCTGGAAGCGCAGGTCGATGGCGCGAACCCCGATCTCGCGATCGCGGTGGCGAACTACGCCGATGCGCAGGCCTTCGAGGCGGAGGCGGCGTCCAACCTGCTGCCCACCGTCACCGGCTTCGCCGCCCTGTCCGCCAACAAGCAATCGCTGCATCGGCCGCTGCGATCCAATGGCCAGCCGAATTTCTTCGGCGCCAACATGCTCGGCACCCAGGCGACCTATGAGGTGGACGTGTGGGGCGCGGTGCGCGACCTCGTCTCCGCCGGCAAGGCGGACGTGCAGGCAAGCTCGGCCACGCTCGAATCCGTGCGGCTGATCCTGCATGCCGATCTGGCGAGCAACTACGTGGCGCTGCGCGGGCTGGACGCGCAGGGCAAGCTGCTGGCCGACACGGTGATCGCCTACACCCGCGCGCTGGAACTGACACAGGACCGCTCCGCCGGCTACATCGCCTCGGGCCTGGACGTTTCGCGCGCGCAGACGCAGCTCGACACCGCCAAGGCCCTGGTCTCGGACGTGGCATCGCGCCGTGCCGTGCTGGAACACGCCGTGGCGCGGCTGGTGGGCCAGCCGGCTTCGGCCTTCTCGCTGCCGCCGAGCCTGACGCCGATTCCGTTGCCCGCGGTGCCGACCGGCGTGCCCTCGCAATTGCTGCTGCGCCGGCCGGACGTGGCGTCGGCGGAACGGCGGGCGGCAGCGGCGAACGAGCTGATCGGCATCGCCGAGGCGGCGTTCTACCCCACCTTCACGATCGGTCTCGGGGGCGGCACACAGGATACCAAGCTCGGCCTGTTCAGCCTGCCGAACAGCTTCTGGTCGGTGGGCCCGGCGATCTCGCTGCCGATCTTCAACGGCGGCCTGCTGGACGCCCAGTTGGCCGGCGCCAAGGCGCAGTTCGACGCGACGGCGGCGGAGTACAAGGCCTCGGTGCTCGATGCCATCCAGGAGGTCGAGGACAATCTCGGCAAGCTGCACTGGCTGTCGCTGGAGGAGGTGGACGAGGACGCCGCCGTCACCGCCGCGCAAAAGACGCTTGAACTCTCCATGAACCTTTATCGCGATGGCGCAGTGAGCTACCTGGAGGTGGTCACGGCGCAGGCCGAGGCGCTGGATGCCGAGCGGAGCGCGCTCGATCTGCGCACCCGGCTGCTCTCGGCCAGCGTCGGGCTGATCCGCGCGTTGGGCGGTGGTTGGACGGTGGCGGATCTGGCCCCACCGCCGGCGCCGAAGCCGCCCGGGTCGGGGACGTAATGGGGAGAGACGACTTGACCGCACGCCGAACCGGATTCACCCGCTGCCGTGAATGCGCCCACTGGCATCGCATGTCGGGAACTGTTGGCATTTGCCACCGCCGCGCCCCCGCCGCGGGGGACGGCCGCACCGAGGTCGCCCATTGGCCGGAGACGGACGCCAACGAAGGCTGCGCCGAAGGAAAGCCCACCGCCACCGCCGGGCCCATGATCCGCTGCGCGACCTGCCTGTTCTGGGATTCGCCGGCCAACGGCGGCATCCATCCGGTGGATCAGCGCGACCAGTTGAAGCAATGGTGGGCGCAGGCGGGGCATTGCGTCCGCTACGCCCCCCTCCCCGGTCCGAACCCCGGCAACCGGGCACAGTGGATGGCGACGCACGCCCATGACGGCTGCGGCGACGGCCAGGCGGCGGAGCCGGCATAGTTCCGGCTCGCCGTGCGCCGCGGAGGATGGCACGCTCGCTCCCCTGAACGACCAAACGGCGCGCACGGGCGCGACCGGTCCGGCAGCCGGGGGGATGGAGGATGTCCGACGCGGGAGAGCTTGCCCGCCTGATCGCGGTGGCGCGCCGCAACACTGTCGGCGACGCCCTGCGGCGGGCAGCCTCGGTGCGGCGCGACGCGGTGGCGCTGCGCTTCGGCGCGCGAAGCTGGAGCTTTCGCGACCTCGACCGCGCGGCCAGCCGCGTCGCCAGCCGCTTGGCCGCCCTGGGGCTGCGCCCCGGCGACCGCATCGCCGCCTACGGCCGTAACTCCGATGCCTACCTGATCGCCTGGCTCGGCTGCGCGCGGGGCGGCTTCGTGCATGTGCCGGTCAACTACGCGCTGACCGGCGGCGAACTGGCGTACATTCTCGACCAGTCCGGCGCCCGCGCCGTGCTGACCAGCCCGGCGCTGGCGCCCAACCTCGCCGGCATCGCCATGGAATTCATCGGCTCGTTCGAGGATGGCGGCGCCATCGACGTGCTGGCAACCGCGCGCGACCCGGACGCGCCCGAAGCGTCGGATGCCGCGCTCGGCGAGGCAAGCCTCGGCCAGATCGTCTATACCTCCGGCACCACCGCGGCCCCCAAGGGGGCGGCGATGACGCATGGCGCGATGATGGCGCACTACTATTCGTGCCTGCATGCGCTGGACTTCGCCGCCACCGACCGGGCGCTGGCGGCGCTGCCGCTGTACCACACCGCGCAAATGCACGTCTTCACCATGCCGCAACTGCTGGCCGGCGCGAGCACGGTGCTGATCGAGGCGCCGGTGCCGGATCTGGTGCTGCGGCTGATCGAGGAGCACCGCATCACCTCGTTCTTCGCCCCACCGACGGTATGGATCAGCCTGCTGCGCCATCCGGATTTTGCGGCCCGCGACCTGTCCTCGCTGGAGCGGGTCTATTACGGCGCCTCGATCATGCCGGTTCCGGTGCTGCACGAGCTGCGCGAGCGGCTGCCCCGCGCACAGCCCTATAATTGCTACGGCCAGACCGAGATCGCCCCGCTCGCCACCGTGCTGCGGCCGGAGGAGCACGCGGCGCGCCCGGCGTCCTGCGGGCAGCCGGTGCTGAACGTGGAAACCCGCGTGGTCGATCCCGAGATGAACGACGTGCCGCCGGGCACGCATGGCGAGGTGGTGCACCGCTCGCCGCATCTGCTCAGCGCCTACTGGAACAAGCCGGAGGAAACGGCGGCGGCGTTCGCCGGCGGCTGGTTCCATTCCGGCGATGTCGGCTTCCTCGACGAGGACGGGTATCTGACCATCGTCGATCGCATCAGGGATGTCATCAACACCGGCGGCGTGCTGGTGGCCAGCCGCGAGGTGGAGGAGGCGCTGTTCACCCATCCGGGCGTGTCCGAGGTGGCCGTGGTGGGCCTGCCGGACGATGTCTGGATCGAGGCGATCACCGCCTTCGTGGTGCTGCGCCAGGGCCACGAGGCCGACGCGGCGGAGCTGATCGCACATGCGCGCCAGCAGCTCGCGGGGTTCAAGGTGCCCAAGCGGGTCCAGTTCGTGGACAGCCTGCCGCGCAACACCGCCGGCAAATTGCTCAAGCGGGAGTTGCGGCGGCCCGCGCCGGGCTGACCCGGCGCGGCCCGCCCACCTTGAACGAACCGCCATCCCGGCATTACCGTCGCCGGGAAAAGCGGGAACGAAACCCTTGGCCACAACGCCGGATCATCGTGCAGGCCGCCTGGAAACCCTTCGCGGCCGGCTGATCGTGTCCTGCCAGCCGGTGGTCGGCGGGCCAATGGATTCCCCCGTGTTCGTGGCGGCGATGGCGCTCGCGGCGCTCGCGGGCGGGGCCGCCGGGCTTCGGATCGAGGGATTGGCCAATGTCCGCGCCGTCCGCGCGGTGACGGACCGGCCGATCATCGGCCTCGTGAAGCGCGCCGAGCCGGACAGCGAGATCTACATCACCCCGCGCCCGGAGGACGTGGCCGCGCTGTGCGCCGCCGGGGCGGACATCGTGGCGTTCGATGCGACGGCGCGCGCGCGCCCGGCGCCGCTCGTGGCGCTGGTGGCGGCGGCGCACGCGGGCGGGGCGCTGGCCATGGCGGATCTGGCGGCCGAGGCGGACGCGGCGCCGGCGCTCGCGGCGGGCGTGGACATTCTGGGCACCACGCTGTCCGGCTACACCGGCGGCCCGGAGCCGGAAGGGCCGGATCTGGCATTGGTGGCGGCGTTCGCCCGGCTCGGCCGCCCGGTGTTCGCGGAGGGCCGCTACCGTACGCCGGAGCAAGCCGGCGCCGCCATCGCGGCGGGCGCCACGGGCGTCGTCGTCGGCTCGGCCATCACGCGCATCGAGCACATCACCGGCTGGTTCGCGGACGCCGTGCGCGCGGCGTCCGGCGCGACGTGAAGGATACCGCCACCCCGGTCCTGGCGATCGACCTCGGCGGGACCAAGACACTGCTCGGGCTGGTCAATGGCGGGACCTGCGGGCAGGCCGTGCGCATCGCAACGCCCGGCGCGGGTGGGCCGTCTGCGTGGCTGGACGCGGTGGCGGAGGCGGCCGGGCCATGGCGCGGCGCCTACGCCCGCGCCGCCATCGCCGTCACCGGGCTGGTCGCGCAAGGACGCTGGTGGGCGCTCAACCCCGATGTGCTGCCGGTGCCAGCGGGATTTCCGCTCGTGGACGAGCTGGCGGCCCGGCTCGGCGTGCCGGTGTGCGCGTTGAACGACGCGCAGGCGGCGGCCTGGGGCGAGTACCGCTTCGGCGCCGGCCAGGGATGCGACCTCGTGTTCGTCACCGTCTCCACCGGCATCGGCGCCGGCATCGTCCTCGGCGGGCGGCTGTTGACGGGCCATCGCGGCCTTGCCGGCCATATCGGCCAGTTCCGGGCCGAGGCGGTGGATGCGCCGTGGCTGGAACACCTCGCCGCCGGCGGCGCGCTCACGCGCGATGCGATCGCGGCCGGTCATGCCGGGGATGGACAAAAATTGTTCGCGGCGGCGGCAGACGGCGACGCCTGGGCAGAGCACCTGCTGTCCCGCGCGGCACGGCGGATCGCGGCGGCGCTGGCGAGTGTGCAGGCGTTGCTCGACCCGGATTGCATCGTCGTCGGCGGCGGCGTGGGGCTTGCCCCCGGCTTCCTCGCGCGGCTGCGCGGCGAGCTTGCCGGGCTGCCAGATCCGCTGCGCCCGGATCTGCGCGAGGCAGCCCTGGGCGCGCGCGCGGGATTGCTGGGCGTGGCGGATTTCGGCGAGCATCCACAAGCCAATACGGGGGAGACAAGATGAAGATGATCCTGCAAGCGGCCATCGGCGCGGCGGCGCTGCTGGCTTCGGGGGGCGCGGCGCGCGCGGACGTGACGGTGCTCGGGTGGCCGGGCGGCCCGGAGGAAGTGGCGCTGCGCGCCACGGTCGAGGCTTACAACAAGCAACCAGCGGTCGGCGCGGACGACAAGGTGAAGCTGATCTTCTTCAACCGCGACAATTTCTTCGACAAATTGCAGGCCGACCTCGCGGCCGGCTCCGCCGAGTTCGACGTCAATCTCACCGCAACCTACGCGGTCGGCCGCTACGCGCCGTACATGGACCCGCTGGAATTGCCCGCCTCGGCACATGCCGCGTTCAGCGACGGCGTGCTCAAGACCATGCAGTTCGAGGGCAAGCAGTACGGCGTGCCGACCGATCTCTCGCTGCACTTCATGTATTACCGCAGCGACCTGATGGCGAAGCTGCTGTCCGATCCGAAATGGCAGGCGAAATACACCGAAATCGCGAAGGCCAAGCTGGGCAAGGCGCTGTCGCCGAAAGACCCGGACCAGTGGACCTGGGACGACTACGCGGCCACCGCGCTGTTCTTCACCAAGGCGCTCAACAGCGACAGCCCGACGCGCTACGGCACCGTGCTGCAAATGAAGAACCTGCTGTTCAACATGATGGTGTGGCATTCCACCGCCCGGTCCTTCGGCGGCAACTGGACGGACGATGCCGGACACGTGACGGTGGATAGCCCCGCCTACCGCGCCGGATTGGAGCTGTACAAGAAGCTGTACGACGACGGCACATCGCCCAAGGACTCGCTGTCCTACGAATTCGCCGAGGCCAACGCCGCGTTCGGCGCCGGGCAGGTGGCGACGATGCTGCAATGGAACGCGGCACTGGGCGACCTGGACAACAAGGAAAAGAACCCGACGGTGGCCGGCAAGATCGGCACCGTCGCGCCGCCCGCGGGGCCGGAGGGGCGGTTCACCCATATCCACGGTCTGGGTCTGGGCATCAACGCGAACTCGAAGCACAAGGCCGGCGCGTTGAAGTTCC
>JAKBCB010000003.1 GCA_021808185.1 Pseudomonadota bacterium | reverse complement strand
CCTCCAGCAGCCGAAGCTGCGACGGCACCAGCGCACCGGCGCGCTTCTCCGCCAGTGCGCCCAGCCCGACCGCGTCCAGCGCGTTGCGCGCCGCCGCCATGCGCAGCGCGGTCCCGCCGCGGTCGCTGCCGACGCCGAGCAGGGCGTTTTCCAGCACCGTCATGCTGCGGAACGGCCGCGCGGTCTGGAACGTGCGGCGAAGCCCGGCGCGCGCCAGCGCGTGGGCCGGCCTGCCGGACATGTCGATGCCGCACACCAGGATCTGCCCCGCAGTCGGGCGCTGGTAGCCGGTGATCAGGTCGAACAGCGTGCTCTTGCCCGCGCCGTTCGGCCCGACCAGACCGACGAACTCGCCGGCGCGGATCGTCAGATCGACGCCCGCGACCGCGATCACGCCGCCGTAATGGCGGCGCAGCCCGCGCACCTCCAGCACCGGCGCGTGCGCGTTGCCGAATGGCTGGCGCGGCGGCAGAGGTGTTGCGATGGCGACGGGCATCGGCGTCGTGACGGCGGGCGCACGACGGCGGCGGGGAAACCGACGCTCCGCCTGATCGAGCAGCCCGCGCGGCATCACCGTCACCACCAGAATCAGCGCCAGTCCGTAGGCCAGTTGCGGCCCACCGGACGTGCCGCCGAGCGACGATTCGAGCAGATTGGCAACCGGGATCAGGATTGCCGCGCCGATCAGCGGGCCGCCGCGCCGGGCGATGCCGCCGACCAGTGCGATCAGGATAGCCTGGATCGACATGTCGAAGGACAGCACGTCGCCCGGCGTCACCACGAACACGAGCTGGATGTATATGCCGCCGGCAAGCGCGCCGAGGCCGGCGCTGGCGACGAAGCAGGCCAGCTTGACCCGCGGCGCATCGATGCCGGTGGACACGGCGGTCGCTTCATCGAGCCGGATGGCCGCCAGGATCAGCCGCAGCCGCGACCGCTCCAGCAGCGTCAGCGCGATCCACGCGAGCAGGATCAGTAACCCGAACGCGACCGCATAGGCCCTGGCATCGACCCAGGACATGAACAGCAGCGGCGCATCCGGATGCGTCGATACCAGCACCTCCTGAAGCCCGAGCCAGGTGACGATCAGCCCGAGAATGAGGGGATAGACCAGTGTCGCGAGCGCGAAATACACATCCCGCAGGCGCAGCGTAGGCGCGCCGATCAGCAGCGCCGCGAGACAGGCGAGGCCGACGCCGCAGGGCAGCCCTAGCCACGGCGGCACGTCCCGCTCCAACAGCAGCGCCGTGGTGTAGGCGCCGATACCGACGAAGGCGGAATGTCCGAACGACGGCTGCCCCGCATAGCCGCCGATGATGTTCCAGGACATGCCGACCAGCGCCCAGAAGCCGACCAACGCCACCAGCCGCGCCCAGGACGGATCGTCAAGCCCGCCCAGCAGCAGCAGGAACGCCGCGAACGCCGCAACAGGCGGCCCGGCGATGCGCACGGCCTGGCGGGCGAGGCCCGCCATGCGCGGCCGCCCATCATGCGCGACCGGCGGCGGCGCCAGGACGCTCATACGCGCGCACCCACTCCGAACAGTCCTTGCGGCCGCAGCATCAAAGCGAGGACGAACAGCGCGAACACCGGCACGTCCTGCAATTGCAGCGGCAATGCGATGGCGGCGATCTGCTCGATCAGGCCGACCAGGAAGGCGCCGAGGACAGCCCCTTCGATCGACCCGATGCCGCCCAGTACGACAGCGATGAACATCACCAGGATGTACGGCTGGCCGACGCCGGGCGACAGCGGCGTGAACGTCGCCAGCAGCGCGCCGGCAAGTGCAGCGAGGCCGACGCCGATGCCGAAGGCCATGCCGTGCAGCCGCCGCACATGCATGCCGGACAGCGCCGCGGCCCGCGGGTCATCCGCCGTCGCACGCAGCGCCCGGCCGGTCCAGGTGGCGTGCAGCAGCCCGTACAGCCCCGCCATGACGATCAGCGAGGCGGCACATGCGAACACCTCGGCCTGCCGCAGATACAGGGGGCCGAGATGCCAGAGCGCGAAGGTGTACGGCAGCACGATGGTCTGCGGCGTCACCCCGAAGCGGTTCACAGCGAGGTTGATGACGACATAGGACAGGCCGATCGTGAGCAGCATCTGCGCGTCCTGGTCGCCCATCGGCACACGCTCGATCACCAGCCGCTCGACCGCGTAGCCGACGACGAGAAACAGCACGCCCACCGGCAGGGCGAGCAGATAAGGGTCGAGTGCGAGCGCGCGGTGGGCGAAGAACGTCGCATACATGCCCAGCATCACGAAGCTGCCCTGGGCGAAATTCGCCATGCGCATGACGCCGAAGATCAGCGCCAGTCCGGCGGCCAGAAGGGCGTACACGCCGCCCAGCAGCAACCCGTCGATCGCATGCTGCAGCAGGGCGGTCACGCGCGCACCGCAGCAGCCGGGCCGGTCACTGGAGCGGGATCAACCGGCCGGTCGCGGCATTCTCCGGCGCCACGGTGACGATCCGGCCGCCCTGCCATTGCTGGATGGCGACGCTGGCCTTCACGTTCTGGCCGGTGCTGTCGAACTGCACTTCGCCGCCCGGCAGGAAGGTGGCGGGTCCCTGCGTCAGGTGCAACCCGGCCAGCGCGTCGCGCAGCTTCTGCGGATCGGCCGAGCGCGCGGCCTCCAGGGCCTCCTTGATGATCCAGGTTTCGGCATAGGCCTCCGCCGAATCCTCGATCATCGGGTGGCCGTACTGCTTCTCGTACCCGGCGCTGAGCTGCTCCATGCCTTTCAGCACGCCGTCGCCGACGATGGTGGCAAGGCCGGTGAGCTTGTCTCCGCCGCCGACCGCCTTGACGAATTCGGGGGTGAGGAACTGCGAGCCGGCACCCAGCACCGCGGTTTTCACCTCATGCGCGCGCATCGCCTGGATCAGCCCGGCGGTGTCGGAGAAGCTGGTCGCCGCGGCGTGGATCAGGTCCGGTTGCGCGGCCTTGATCGCGTCCGCGATCGCGTCGGGGTTGGCGAGCGGTGGCGTCCACACCTGCTCGACCACGAGGGTCAACCCGAACTGCGGCGCGACCTTGCGCACGATGCCATAGGCGGCCTGCGACGCCGCCGTGTTGTCGCCGACGATGCCGATGGTGCGCATCGGCTTGCCCTCGCGGGCGCTCGCCTCGGTGATCAGCTTCAGGGCCTGCGGGATCTGCACGCTCGATGGCGCATTATCGCGGAACGTGTAGCGGTAGCCGCGCGATGTCAGCCGGTCGGCATAGGAGAAGGTCAGCCACGGCACGCGCACCCGCTCGGCGATCTCGGTCGCGCCGAGGGTGAAGGAGCTCAGCCAGCAGCCCAGTGCCGCACTGACCTTGCCGCCGCCCAGCACGCGCTGCGCCGCGGACACCGCCGTTTCCACCGAGCTTCCGGTGTCGGCCACGACAAGCTGCAATCTGGCACCACCCAGCGCGGCGATCCCGCCCTGGGCGTTGATCTGATCGATGGCGAACTGCGCACCCTCGCGCATCAGCACGCCGTGCTCCGCCCAGTCGCCGGACAGCGGCGCGATCAGGGCGATGGCCACCGCGGCCTGATCGGCGGCGGCACGCCTGGACAGCGCCAGACCGACCGCGCCGGCGCCGGCCGCCAGAACACCGCGGCGGGAAATCCGGCCGCCGGGAATGCGCGCCGCCATCATCATCATCTTCCCCCTGCCCGGCGTCATGCCGTCGCGCCCGAACGGGCTTCCGTCGTGCCGTGTTCGGCGTCGAAGTCGGCGGTGCGCTGCCCGCTGACCATGCGGCTGATATCGCGCGCATGGAACCGCAGCGCGTTGGCGACGTGCTGCACGTCCAGATCGCCGGCATGCGAAGAGACCGACAACGCCGCCAGGCACCGCCGGTCGGCCGCGAAGATCGGCACCGCCACCGCCATGATCCCCTGAAAGCTGCCCGAATTGGACACCTCGTAGCGCCGCGCGCGGATCGCCTTCAGGTCCGCCTCGGCGGGGATGCTGACACCGTCCGTCCGCATCGCCGCCAGATCCTCCCCGGTGGCGAAGGCCGCAAGCACGCGGCCGGAGGCGCTGCGCGCCATCGGCATGCGCGTTCCGACGCGCAGATCGGAGCGCAGCACCCGGCCCGGTTCCACCCGCTGCACGATCAGCGCGGCGTCACGGTCGGCGATCGCCAGCGACACGGTATGCGACAGCTCGGCGGCCAGCCGCTCCATGTTCGGGATCACGCGCTCCCCGAGGCTCGCCTGTTCCAGCGCCGCGTGGCCGATGCGGGCGGCACGCAGCGTCAGGCAATAGGTGCCGTCCTCCCGCCGCTCCATCCACCCCGCGGCGACCAGCGTGACGAGCTGCTGATAGACGGTGCCCCGCAGCGCCCCCACCCGGCGCGCGAGGTCGGAGATGCGCACGCCGGACCCTGACTCGGCGATCGCTTCAAGCAGGGCGAGGGTCTTGAGCGCAGACCCCAGCGGCTGGGTTTGAAGTGGCACGGACTGTCTTTGATTACAGGACGTTGTCACCATATGCTAGGCGCGGCCCGCATCGGGTGTCAACGGCACGGCCATGCTTCCGGACCGCGCCGAAGCGTTGCCGGACGGCCGTTCCGATCCGTGCGATCGCCGGTTTGGTTCGTTTTCGGGGGTTGTGCCGACCGTTAATCTGTAGGGAACCGGGTGTAAAAACTATCTGAAATCCATCACTTAGCTCTGGACTTCCGTATCTTGTTAGAGATAATGCGGCAGACAAATCGGATGGGAGTTCGAGCCATGAACGACATGATTATCCCGGACGGCGACCTGCCCGCCGAACTGGTTGAGGATGCGCGCATCCGGATGCTGCGCGGCTCCCTCCTCGCGCTGGTGCGGCGGGACGGGCGGGACCTGACGGTGCGGCAACTGGCCGTGTTCATGACCATCTACATGTCCGAGACGATGCACACGGTCAGCAGCCTGGCCGAACTTCTTCACGTCTCCCGCCCCGGCGTCACGCGTATCATGGACCGGCTGATCGAGTTCGATCTGATCGCGCGCGAGGAAGACCGGGAGGACCGGCGCCGCGTCCTGGCCCGCCGCACCGCGGCCGGCGCTGCCTTCTTCCGCGAACTCGGCGCCATGACCCGCTCCACCCCCGCCCAGGCCATCGCCGCGGCTGCCTGACCCCGCAACCGGCTCGACCCTATCCCGATACCGTTCACGCTGACCGCAGCGAACCGATACGCGTGGAGGCGCAGCGCGGTCTGTGACTCAATCACAGACCGCGCGGCGGCCTCGGCGGCATCCTGCATCGCCCGAAGACTGGAACCAGCGGAGCGCTGTCAATGCAGGCCAATGTCGGAACCCTCGATCGCGTGCTGCGCGCACTGATCGGCATCGCCCTGCTGGCGGTTGCCGCCCTTGGCCACGGGCCGATCCGCTATGTCGGCATCGCCGGCATCGTCCTGGTGCTGACCGCGCTGGTCAGGTTCTGCCCGGCCTGCTGGCTTCTGCGGCTGCGCACCACCCGCATCAGCGCCGCGAGGCGGGTCGCGTGCGATGCGAACACAAAGCGGCGGAATGCCGGGGAACTGCCGATCAGCGCGTCGAACACGGACGCCGGCAGGGCAATCACCTCCGCCGGCATTTCGGTGACGGCAAAGGCCGCATAGGGTTCGCCGCTGAACAGCGCGGCCGTGGTCAGGATGCAGGGGTCGCCTGCCCCCAGCCGATAGAGGACGATTCCGTGCCCGTCCTCGTCGAGCTGATGCATCCGCACGCGGCCGGAGCACAGAATGACGTAGTTCCGGCACGGCATGCCGGCGGCAAACAGCGTTTCGCCCGCCGGCACGCGCAGCAACTCGGCGTTCTCGGCCAGCCGCATCCGCGCCGCTGGTTCGAGCGCCGCGAGCGGCGGGATGCTGGCAAACCCTGCGCCGATCATGCAGCCTCCCACCGAACGCTTCAGACACAGGACGCGGGAAGCGCCATGCCAGGCGAATTTGCCATCTACACCGCGCTGTGGGCGAGCTTCGGCCTCGGGCACAGCCTGCTGGCCGAACATCGGGTGCGCGCCTGGATGATCCGGCGGGTCGGGCGAGGCGAGCGGCTGGTGTACAACCTCATCGCCTCGCTGCATCTGCTGCTGGTGTTGTCCGCCGGCGCCTGGCTGCTCGGCGGGCTGCCGGCCCTCCCCGTTCCCTGGCCGCTGCGGGCGGTGATGCTCGCCGCCGTCCTGGCCGGGCTTCTGGTGCTGGCGGCGGCGGGACGGTCCTATGATCTCGGGCGGTTCAGCGGCCTGGCGCAGTGGCGCGGCGCCGTCCGCGACACGCCCTGGGACGCGCCGGAACCGCTGGTCACGGCGGGAATGAACCGGAGGGTGCGACACCCGCTCTATCTCGGGCTGCTGCTGGTGCTCTGGGGCCTGGCATTCACCCCGCTGTCGCTGGCGACCGCGCTATGCGCCAGCGCATACATCGCCATCGGCATCCGCGCGGAGGAGCGGAAGCTGCGCGCGCGGTACGGCGACGCCTATGTCGCCTATTGCGCCCGCGTGCCGGCCCTGCTGCCGCGGCCCTGGCGGAGCTGACGCCGGCCCGGCACTTGCGCAGGCTCGGTTATATATATAACTTAAGTCGCATATGACGCCGCGGGGAGACCATGAAGGCCATCCGTCTGACGGAGACGCTCTCTGTCTCGCCGCAGCTTGAGCACCAGGATTTCGCCGCGTTGGCGGAGGCGGGTGTGTGCCTCGTCATCAACAACCGGCCGGATGGCGAGGCGCCGCACCAGCTTCCGGCCGCCGAGGCCGCGCGCCTCGCCGCCTCGGCCGGCATCGGCTATCGGCACATCCCGGTGGCCTTCCCGGCGGTCACCCGCGCCGACATCGACGCCTTCTGCGCGGCACTGCGCGCCGCCGACGGCGCCGTGCATGCGCATTGCCGCTCCGGCACCCGCTCGGCCAATCTGTGGCTGCTCGGCGAGCTTCTGGAAGGCCGGATGACGCGCGAGGACGCCGCCGCCTTCGCAGCCGCCCGCGGCATCGCGGTCCGCGACGCGTTGGCCTGGCTCGACCGGTACGAAGCCGAAGCCGCCGGCGAATGAACGCGGCGCTGCCGATCGCGGTCGAGCCGGCCGTCGCCCAGTTGCGCGCGCTCGCCAATCCGGCGCGCCTCGGCATCCTGCTCACGCTGCTCGCAGGCGAACGCTCGGTCGCCGCGCTGGAAGCGGCGCTCGGGCTGCGTCAGCCCAATCTGTCGCAGCATCTCGGCGAGTTGCGGGAGGCCGGGCTGGTGGTCGCGCGGCGCGAGGCCCGGGCGGTCATCTATGCCCTGGCCGACGATGCGGCGCGCCGACTCGCCGCTTCGCTGGTGCAGGGCTTCGGCGGCGCCGCGGTCCCCCCTCCGGGGCCGGTCGCCGCATTCGCAACCGCGGGAGGGTCCGCATGACCGCCCTGCACGGCCGCCGGCCGTCGCTGGCCACAGGCGCACCGCAACCCCTCACGCGCGGACTCTGATCGCAGCATGGACCTGATTCATGGGTTGCTGGCCGTGCTGTGCGGCGGCCTGGTCGGCTTCACGCTCGGCCTGATCGGCGGCGGCGGATCGATCCTGGCGACGCCGCTGCTGCTTTATGTCGTCGGCCTTGCCCCGCATGCGGCGATCGGCACCGGGGCGCTTGCGGTATCGGTCAATGCCTTCGCCAATTTCGCCAGCCACGCGCGCGCCGGCAACGTGCGGTGGAAAAGCGCCGTGCTGTTCGCGCTTGTCGGGGTCGTCGGCGCCGCGATCGGCTCTGCCGTCGGCAAGAGTGTCGATGGCCGGCGGCTGTTGTTTCTGTTTGCCATCCTGATGGTGGTGGTGGGCGTGCTGATGCTGCGCCGCGGCCGGCGCGGCGGTGCCCCGGCGGGCGGTACGGCAGAGGATGAGGAATCCGCCAACAGCATCGCCAAGGTGATCGGCGCGGCGCTCGCGGTCGGGGCACTGTCCGGCTTCTTCGGCATCGGCGGCGGCTTCCTGATCGTCCCCGGCCTGCTGTTCTCCACCGGAATGCCGATGATCTTCGCCGTCGGCTCCTCGCTGCTGGCGGTCGGCAGTTTCGGGTTGACGACCGCCGCCAGCTACGCCGCCTCCGGCCTCGTCAACTGGACGGTGGCCGGCGAGTATATCGCGGGCGGCATCGCCGGCGGCCTGCTCGGCATGATGCTGGCGGTACGGCTGGCGACGAGCCGCGCCGCTCTCACGCGGATTTTCGCAATCGTCATCTTCGTCGTCGCCGCCTACATGCTCTACCGCAATGCCGCGACGCTTGGCCTGGGGTGACGGACGATGAATGCCATCGTGCTGGTCGCGCTGCGCCGCCGGCTTACCTTCGTCGTGCTGGCGATCCTGATCCTGCTCGGGGGCGTGCGCGCGGTGCTGACCACGCCGACCGACGTGTTTCCCAACATCGGCGTGCCGGTGGTGGCCGCGGTGTGGACCTATGGCGGCCTGACCCCGTCCGACATGTCGGGACGCATCGTGTTCTACTACGAGCGCGCGTTGACCACCGTGGTCAGCAACATCGAGCACATCGAGTCGCAGTCGCTCTACGGCTTCGGTGTGGTCAAGATTTTCTTCCATCCGGGCACCGACATCAACGCGGCGCAGGCGCAGGTCGCATCCATCTCCCAAACCGTGCTGAAGCAGATGCCGCCCGGCATCACCCCGCCGCTGATGCTGGTCTACAACGCCTCTAGCGTGCCGGTGATGAACCTGCAGATCTCGGCAGCCGATCTGACCGTGCAGCAGTTGCAGGATCTGGCGCAGAATTTCATCCGCCCGGCACTGAACAAGGTGAACGGCGCCGCGGTCCCTGCCCCCTATGGCGGTGCGCCGCGCTACGTCGCGGTCGATCTGGACCAGCGCAAGCTGCTGGCGCACGGCCTGTCCTCCACCGATGTCACGGCGGCCCTGGCGCGCCAGAACATCGTCGTGCCGGCGGGCGATCAGAAGATCGGCCATGTCGATTTTCTGGTCACCACCAACGCCACGCCGGTCGAGGTGAGCACGTTCAACGACATGCCGATCCGCCAAGTCGGCAATGCCATCACCTATCTGCGCGACGTCGCCTATGTCCACGATGGCGCGCCGCCGCAGACCAACATCGTGCTGGTGGCCGGCCGCCAGGCGGTTCTGCTGCCGGTGCTGAAGACCGGGAATGCCTCGACGCTCGATGTCGTGGCGGGCGTGCGCGCCATGCTGCCCGGGCTGCTGCGCACGCTGCCGCCCGGCGTGCATATCGACGTGCTGAACGACGCCTCGGTGTTCGTGCGCGGCTCGGTGCTCGATGTGGTGCGGGAAATGGCCATCGCCGCGGCGCTGACCGGGCTGCTGGTGCTGGTGTTCCTCGGCAGTTGGCGCGCGACCCTCATCGTCGCGACCTCGATCCCGCTGTCGATCCTATCCTCGATCATCGCGCTGTCGCTGCTCGGCCAGACGATCAACGTGATGACGCTGGGCGGTCTGGCCCTGGCGGTCGGCATCCTGGTGGATGACGCGACGGTGATGATCGAGAACATCGCCGCGCATCTGGAACGCGGGCAGGCGCTGGAACCGGCGATCATCGATGCCGCGAACGAGATCGTGCTGCCGACCTTCGTCTCCACGCTGTGCATCTGCATCGTGTTCCTGCCGCTGCTGACGCTCGCCGGCGTATCGGGATATCTGTTCCTGCCGCTGGCGGAAGCAATCGTGTTCGCCATGATCGCGTCCTACATCCTGTCCCGGACGCTGGTGCCCACCATGGCCGTCGTGCTGCTGGGCCGGGAGGCGCAGCGCCTTCACCGCCCCGACGCGGGGGCGCCCCGGTCGGGGTTTGGCCGGCTGCATGCGCGCTTCGAATCCGGCTTCGCGCGGACACGCGACGGCTATCGCACGCTGCTGGAGCGTGCTGTTCGCCGCCGCGTGCCCTTCGTCCTCGCGACCCTCGCGGTGGTTGCCGCATCCTTCGCCCTGGTGCCGTGGCTCGGCCGCGACTTCTTCCCGAGCGTGAATGCCGGCAGCATCGCCATGCATATGCGCGCGCCTCTCGGCACCCGCATCGAGGATACTGCGACCCTGGCGATGAAGGTCGAACAGGCGATCCGCGACATCCTGCCGGGTCGCGTCGCCGGCATCACCGAGAATATCGGCCTGCCGATCGCCGGCGTGAACCTCGCCTATTCCGATACTGGCACGATCGGGCCACAGGATGCCGATTTCACCATCACCCTGCGGCGCAGCGATGCGCCCGCGGAGGAATACGAATATCTGCTGCGCAAGGCGCTGCCCGCGCGCTTCCCAGGCGCCGACTTCGCCTTCCTGCCCGCGGACATCACCGACAAGATCCTGAATTTCGGCCTGCCGGCGGCGATCGACGTGCAGATCGTCGGCAGCGACCAGCAGGGCGGAATGGCGTTCGCGCAGACGCTGCTGGCCCGGCTGCGCGCGATTCCCGGCGTGGCGGATGCGCATGTGCAGCAGGCGCTGGTGCAGCCGACGTTGCAGATCGACGCCAACCGTTCCTTCGCATTGGTCACGCGGCTGACCGAGCAAGATGTCGCCCGGAACACGCTGATGACGCTGTCCGGCAGCGCCCAGGTCGCGCCGGCCTTCTGGCTCGATACCCGCACCGGCGTATCGTACCCGATCAACGTCCAGACGCCGCAGCCACAGATCGACACGCTGAACGAGCTGGAAACCACGCCGGTCAGCGGCAGCGCGGTTGGCGGTGGCGGTTCGCAGATTCTCGGCGCCCTGTCGACGATCCGGCAGGTGGGCGCTCCGGCAGTGGTGTCGCATTACGACATTGCGCCGGTCATCGATATCTATGTCGGCCGGCAGGTGCGCGATCTCGCCGCCGTGTTCGCCGACGTGAAGCGCGTCGTCGCCGGTATGGAAGCCGACCTGCCGCGCGGCAGCCGCATCGAGATGCGGGGGCAGGCTACCACCCTGATCAGCGCCTATGGCCAGCTCATCGGCGGCATCGGGGTCGCGATCCTGCTGGTCTATCTGACGCTGGTGGTGAACTTCCAGACGTGGTTCGATCCCTTCGTGATCCTGACGGCGCTGCCCGCGGCGCTGGCGGGGATTGTCTGGAGCCTGTTCGTCAGTCACACGCCACTCTCCGTGCCGGCGCTGACCGGCGCGATCATGTGCATGGGCACGGCGACTGCCAATTCCATCCTGATCGTCTCGTTCGCCCGCGAACATCTGGCCAAAAACGGCGATGCCGGCCGGGCGGCGATCGAGGCGGGATTCGCGCGCTTCCGCCCGGTGCTAATGACGGCGCTGGCGATGATCGTCGGAATGATCCCGATGTCCCTGAGCAATACCGAGAACGCCCCGCTCGGCCGGGCCGTGATCGGCGGACTGGCGCTTGCCACCGTCTCGACGCTGTTGTTTGTTCCTGCCGTGTTCGCGATCGTGCATGGCTGGCGGCGGGCCGGCCATCCGCAGCTCGGCGGCCGGATGGAGGCGCATTCGTGACCCGACTGGCCCCCGAGCGGACGGATGCGCCGACACGGACCCCCGCGGCGGTGAAGTGGCTGATCGGGCTTGTGGTCCTGCTGATCGGTGCGGTCGTCGTCTCCGGCATTCTCGGCCGCCGCCACATCGCCGAGGAGCTGGCGAGAACGACGGGGGAGGAAGCGGTGCCGCAGGTCGCGGTGGTGACACCCCGCCCCGCCCCGGTCACCCGCGGTCTCGATCTGCCGGGCGATCTGGCGGCGTGGTACGAAGCGCCGATCTACGGGCAGGTCAGCGGCTATGTGCGCGCCTGGTACGTCGATTACGGCGCCAGCGTGACCAAGGGGCAGGCGCTTGCGGTGATCGACACCCCGTATCTGGACGAGCAGCTCGACAAGGCACGCGCCAATCTGGAAGTCGCCGATGCCCGCTATAACGTGGCCGAGGTGACGGCGCGGCGCTGGCGGGCGCTGGTGAATTCGCAGTCGGTGTCCCAGCAATCGGTGGATGAGAACGTCGCCGAGGCGCTGGCCCGCAAGGCGGAGCTGGAGGCGGCGCAGCACAACGTGCGGCGGTTCGAGGCGCTGGAGGCGTTCAAGACCATCACCGCCCCGTTCGACGGCATCGTCACCGCCCGGCGGACCGATATCGGCGACTATGTCGATGCCCGCGGCGCGACCGGCGCCGCCTCCGACGCGGGCGCGACGGAACCGCGGCCGGCCGCCCTGTTCCGGGTCGCCGACGTGCATGCGATGCGGCTGTTCGTCTCGGTGCCGCAGGATTTCGCGGCGGCGATGCAGCCCGGCGTCACTGCCAGTTTCTCGATCGCCCAGGATCCCGGCCATGTCTATCAGGCGAAATTCCTGACCACGGCCAAGGCGTTCGACACGGTTTCCCGCACTGTCATCACCGAACTCGCCGTAGACAATCCGGCCGGCAAGCTGTGGCCGGGTACCTTCGTCACCGTCCACTTCGTCCTGCCCGCACCCCCCGGCGTGCTGGTGATCCCGCAACAGGCCCTGCTGTTCCGGGCGGACGGGCTGCTGGTCTGTCTGGTGCAGCCGGACGGGCGCATTCACCTCCAACCGGTCCAGGTCGGCCGCAATCTGGGCAAGGACGTGCAGATCATCGGCGGGCTGCCGGCGGACGCGCGGGTCGTTGCCAACCCGTCGGAAGCCCTGTTCGAGGGGCGGGCCGTGCATGTGGTCGTCCCGGCCGCCGGCAAGGCGTCCCCCTGACTGCCTCTCCGCAACGTTTCGATCGCCCGTGCCGATGATTTCAAGCGCGCGAATGCGTTGGCCGGCTGGGCCGAACCGCGCCACTCTCCCCCCGTCTGGATCGAGGAGCACCGATTGATGACCGAAACCGCTGACCGCCGCCACCTTCTGGTCCGTGCGGGGCTCGCCGTCGCGGCCGGCGCGGTGGCCGTCGCCGCCCGCCCCGCGCTGGCGGCCGAGGCATCCCTGCTGCCGGAGGGGGCGGCGAATCTGCGCGACCTCGGTTCGCGGCTGGCGCGTACCCCGCGCCGGCGGGACTTCAAGTCGGTGCCCGCCATCCTCGACGCCGCCGACCAGTGGGACCAGGCGGCGCTCGCCGAGGTGATCGCCTACCGCGGCGGCCCCAAGCAGGTCTGGGACAACACCGCGATCGCCAGCCCCTGGCTCAACCTGATGCGCAATTCGCTGAACGCCCAGATCTGGTCGTTCCGCCATCCCGACTTCCTGGTCGTCTCGGCAACGCATGGCACGGCCCATCTGGCGCTCTACGATCAGGCGATGTGGGACAAATACGGCCTCGCCACGCTGGCCGGGGAGAAGTTCAAGACCAACACGCTGATCAACGAGCTGCCCGCCGGGGCCGGCGACCCGAAGGATTACGAGAGCGCGACGGGGCCGTATTCCGGCCACGACAACTCCATCCCCGCCCTGCAGCGGCGCGGCGTGGTGTTCATCGCCTGCCACAACGCGATCTGGGAGCTTGCCGAGAAGCTGACCGCGACCGGCACCAACCCCGACAAGCTGTCGCACGAGGCGCTGGCGGCCGAGCTGACCAACCATCTGATCCCGCACGTGGTGCTGTCGCCGGGTGCAGTCGCCACCATCCCCGAGTTGCAGGACGTGGGATTCCGCTACGCCTACGCGAAATGAGGCGGCCGGTGCGCAACCTTCTGCTCGCCCTGCTGCTTGCCGCCACCCCTGCCGCCGCGCAGGAAACCGGCGTCTTCCCGCCCTGGCAGCACGGCGCCAACGACGACGCGGCGGTGCGTGGACTGGAATTCACCGTGCCGGAGGTTGATGACCTCGCCGATTTCCACGGCAATCCACTCGATGCCAAGCTGGTCCTGTATGTCGGCGGCAACTACTTCTTCGCAATGGCCCCGCTGGTCGCCGCATTCGAACAGATGCACCCGGAGTACAAGGGCCGCATCTACTGGGAGACGATTCCGCCGGGACTTCTGGTGGAGCAGATAAAGGCCGGCGGCACGATCACGGTCGGCAACATGACCTGGACGGTGAAGCCCGATGCCTATTTCGCCGGCCTCGCCAAGGTGCGTCAACTGGTCGCCGACGGGACGCTGGTCGGCCCGGCCGTGCCCTATGTCACCAACACGCTCGCCATCATGGTGCCGAAGGGCAATCCGGCGCATGTCACCGGCCTTGCCGATCTGGGCCGCCCGGGGCTGCGGCTCGTGATGCCGAACCCGCAGTTCGAAGGCATCGCGCGGCAGATCAAGGCGGCCCTCGGCAAGGCCGGCGGCGAGGCCCTCCAGCGCGCCGTCTACGAGACCAAGGTGACGGATGGCACCACCACGCTGACCCGCATCCATCACCGCCAGACCCCGCTCTGGCTGATGCAGGGCCGCGGCGATGCCGGGGTCACCTGGCAGTCGGAGGCGCTGTTCCAGGAACAGGCCGGCCATCCGATCGAGCATGTCGCCATTCCGGCCGCGGAAAACAGCACGGCGATCTATGCCGGCGCCGAGGCGGCCGGCGCGCCGCATCCCGAGGCGGCGAAGGCGTGGCTCGGCTTCATCCGCTCGCCGGAGGCATTCGCGATCTTCCGGCGCTATGGCTTCCAGGCCTACAGCGACGGCAACTGACCCCAGGGGGATGCCATGACCACGCTTGCAATGGGACGCATCAATCTCGGCGCCGAGGCGGTGACGCCGGGCGAGCGCAACTGGCGCACGGCGGCGATCGCATTGCTCTCCGTACGGGCGATCCAGGGGTTCATCTACTGGGGCGGCGGATCGCGCCGCTTCATCTACGCGCCGTCGAAGCTGGACGCCTGGGGCGGCCACGGCTGGATGGCCAACAAGTTCCAGACCGCAATGCCCGGCGCACTGCTCGGCATGGATCACGTCATCTCCTTCATGTTGCAGCATTTCTGGCTGCTCTATGCCGGCGTGATCCTGTTCAGCGCCGCCGAACTGATCGCCGGGGCCGCGCTGATGGCGGGGCTGATGACGCGGCTGGCTGCCGCCGTCTCGATAGCGTTTTCCGTCGTGCTGATGCTGATGTTCGGCTGGCAGGGCGCCACCTGCATCGACGAATGGACGATGGCGGCTGCCAACCTCGCGATGGGGGCGACGCTGCTCCTCGCCGGCAGCGGGGCCTATGCGCTCGACAATGTGCTGCTGCGGCGCAATCCGGCGCTGGCCGGGCGCACGTGGTTCCGCTGGGCCGCGGGCAGCCTGCCGCTGCCCCTGCCCGACGCCGCCTTCCGCAATCTCGGCATCGCGCTGCTCGCCTTCGTGCTGGTGTTCGACATCGGCACCTACAGCCACTATCGCGGATCGGTGGTCACCCCGTTCCACGGCGGGCCGGTCAGCCCGACCCGGCATCACTTCGCCCTCACCGAGGCGGCGCTGCTGCCGGATGGCGGGGTGCGATTCCACATCTATCTCGACGCCGGCACGCCGGAGGCGCCGGCCCACGCGATGAAGGCCGAATTGCTCGGCGGCGACGGCCAGACGCTCGCCACCTGGAACACCGAGGCCCTGACCAAGCTGCCCGCCAGCGCGATCGTGAACGACTACGCCTATAACAAGTTCAAGGCCGGCCCCTACGGCCTGGTCGCCGAAATGGGGGCCGCCGCCACCGTCACCCTGCCGCCGCCGCCGGACGGCCACCCCACGGCCGCCGCAGCCACGCTTCGGCTGACCGACGTGAACGGCCACAGCTTCACGGCAAAGCTCGGCGCCAGCGGAGGATGAGGTGGTCCCCGGATTTCGGACGGGAGGATAAGCTCGGTTCGCCCTGTGAAGAGGACGGACCCGAAGACGGGCAAGCGGACGCGGTCTTCGGCAGAATTCAAGGTGCGGGTGGTGCTGGAGGTGCTGCGCGGTGAGCTGACGCCGGCGCAGCCGGCGGGGAAGCACGGCATCCACCAGACGATGGTGGGGGAATGGAAGCGGCAGGCCATGGAGGGCATGGTCGCGGTGTTTTCCGGCCGCTCGGCGGCGCAGGAGAGCAGCAAGGCCGCCGAGGCGGAGGTCGAGAAGCTGCAGGCCAAGATCGGCCAGTTGCTGGTGGAACGGGATTTTTTGGCCACGGCCTCCGGTCGATGAGCGTCGAGCGGAGACGCGCGCAAGGTGTTTTCCTGGCGCGTGTCGAACACCAAGGAGGTGGAGTTCTGTATCGAGGCACTGGAGGAGGCGTTGCAGCGGTTCGGGGGGCCGAACATTTTCAACACCGACCAGGGCAGCCAGTTCACCTCGCCGCGGTTCACCGGCGTACTGCAAGAGGCGGGCGTGCGCATCTCCATGGACGGGCGCGGACGCTGGATGGACAACGTGTTCATCGAGCGGCTGTGGCGCAGCCTGAAATGCGAATGCGACTATCTGCACGCGTTCGAGACCGGATCGGAGCTGCGGGTCGGGCTGTTCCGCTGGATCGGCTACTATAATGCCCGGCGGCCCCGCTCGGCCCTGGCCGGGCGCACGCCTGACGAGGCATATGGCAAAATCGAAATGGAGAGATTGGCGGCCTGAGGACACCCAGAACCAAGCTTATCGAGATCGCCAGGCTGTCCAGACGGACGGAACCACCTCACCGCCAGGCGGTCCATTCCGTCGCAGACCAGATCGCCAGCAGCACAATGGCGAAGACCGTGATGACATGACCCCATAGAATCTTCCTCGCGGGCACGGCTATTTCTCCTCTCGCCGGAGAGGTCGGTGGCGATATTCGCCAGTTGCAGGCTCATTGCAGCGCTGTTCGCAGTCCATCGTACGGGCGCTACCGGACGCAGAAAAAGACTTTAAGGGACGTAAGCGCGGATCGGGAGCGGCCTGACGGGGCAGTGCGTTTCCATGCGGTGAGCCGCGGCATAGCGTGCAGCGTTTCTATCTGTTCCGTTTATCTGAACAGATCATCTTTACAGATTGCCTGTCGATCTGATAGATCGCTCGCTATGAAGGCTGCACCGAATGATCAGGGGCGGACGCGGACATCGGTTCTGGCGCAGGATCTCCGTGCCCTGATGGGCAAGCTGAAGCGGCGCCTACGCGATCAGGCGCATGTCGGGGATCTCACGCCCTCACAGGTGTCGGTTCTGCTTCGGCTGGAGCAGGACGGCCCCGCCACGGCGTCGAGTCTCGCCCGCGCCGAAGGGATGCGGCCGCAATCGATGGCTCCCGTGCTCAACGCGCTGGAGGGCTCCGGCCTCGTGAGCGCAACGCCGGACCCGGCGGACGGAAGGCAGACCCTTTTCTCGCTCACGGAAGCCTTTCGGAAATCGGTCGAGGAGGGCCGCGCCGCGCGTCAGGACTGGCTGACGCGCACGCTCGAGGTGCGGCTTTCGCCCCAGGAGCAGGACGAGGTCGCAAGGGCTGTCGAACTGCTGAAGCGGCTCGTCGAGGACTGACAAGCCGCCAACGCATCGTGAACTTCAAGCGGACATTGCCATGGCGCTGACGACGCTCGACCCGAACACCGCCCTGATCATCGTGGACCTTCAGAAGGGCATCGTCGGCCTGCCTCTCATCCACCCCATCGATGGCGTCATCGAACGGGCGCGTGCGCTGGCTGACGCCTTCCGGGAGCGCGGCCTGCCGGTCGTGCTTGTCAACGTCGCCGGCGGGGCGCCGGGCCGAACGGAGCAGCCGCGTCAAACGGGAGCCCGTCCGGACGGGTGGACTGACCTCATCCCGGCGCTGAACCAGCAACCCGGAGATATCGTCGTGACCAAACAGACCTGGGGCGCCTTCGCCAGCACCGATCTCGAAGCTGAGCTGAAAGCGCGGGGCGTCACCCAGGTGGTGATCGCGGGCGTGGCAACCGGAACGGGCGTCGAGGCGACGGCGCGTCAAGCCTACGAGGCGGGCTTCAACGTCACCCTTGCGCTCGACGCCATGACCGACACGCGTCCCGAGGCGCACGACTACAGCATCAAAAACATCTTCCCGCGGCTCGGCGAGACCGGCACCAGTCAGGCGATCATCGATCTCCTGACGACGAAAGGCGCCTGAGATGCCATGGCTTTCACTTCTGTCCTATGTCTTCGGCGGCGCCTTCCTGGCGAACGCGATCCCCCATGCCGTCAGCGGCATGATGGGCAGGCCGTTTCAGAGCCCGTTCGCCAAGCCGCCCGGACAAGGACTCTCTTCGTCGACCGTCAACGTGCTCTGGGGGTTCCTCAACCTCGTCGCCGGCTATGTGCTTGTCTGTCGGGTGGGCGATTTCGGTTTCAAGAATACGGCAGACGTCCTCGCATTGAGCGCCGGCGCCTTCCTGATCGCGCTGTTTTCGGCACGGCATTTCGGCCGCTTCCATGGCGGGAATGGGCCCGAGCTTCCATGAAGGTTCCCGCGTGGGGCGCCTTCCGATCACTGCGAAGCTTCAATTACCGGGTTTGGGTCGGCGGCGCCTTCGTCTCCAACGTCGGCACCTGGATCCAGCGCACAGCCCAGGACTGGCTGGTGCTCACCCAACTGACCCATCATGATGCCTCGGCAGTCGGCAGGGTCATGGCGCTGCAGTTCGGACCGCAGCTCATTCTGCTGCCTTGGACTGGATTCGCCGCCGATCACTTCGATCAGCGCAAGCTTCTCATCGTCACGCAGGCGACCATGGGCGCCCTCGCTCTTGCGCTGGGGGCGCTCACCGTCACCGGCATCGTACAGCTCTGGCACGTCTACGTCTTCGCTTTCCTGTTCGGCAGCGCCGCGGCCTTCGACGCCCCGGTGCGCCAAACCTTCGTCGCGGAGCTGGTTGGGGACGAGGACTTGCACAATGCGGTGGCGCTCAATTCCACCTCGTTCAATGCCGCACGGATGGTCGGTCCGGCCGTCTCCGGCGTCGTGATCGCGGCGGCCGGCACCGGCTGGGCCTTTCTGATCAACGGCGCCTCCTTCGCCGCCGTGCTTATTTCGATCGCATTCCTGCGCACGGCTGAGCTTCGTCGGAACGCCAGGGCCGCCCGAGGGCGGGGAAGCTTCGTCGAAGGGCTTCGCTATGTGTGGGGGCGCCCCGACCTCAAAGTGATCCTGGTCATGCTGTTCCTGATCGGGACCTTCGGCCTGAACTTCCCGATCTTTGTCTCAACCATGGCGGTCAGCGTCTTCCACACGGACGCTCGTGGATACGGGCTCTTGTCGTCGATCATGGCGATCGGGACGGTATCCGGCGCGCTCCTGGGGGCGGGTCGTGGAGATCCCCGGTTCCGATTGCTGTTGGTCGGCGCAGCGATTTTCGGACTCGGCTGCACGCTTGCCGCCCTGGCGCCGGGCTATTGGTTCTTTGCTGGAGCGCTTGTCGTCATCGGCGCGGCGGCGCTTACGTTCACCAACACGACGAACAGCTTGATGCAGCTCTCGACCGAGCCCGCCATGCGCGGGCGGGTCATGGCGCTGCGCGTCGGCATCGCGCTGGGAGGCACTCCGATCGGCGCTCCGATTGTCGGATGGGTGGCCAGTCATTACGGGCCGCGCTGGGCGCTCAGCATCGGTGCTGCCTCGGGCTTTGCTGCCGCCATCGTGGCGCTGGTAGCCGTGGGCCGCCGCCTGTCAGACCGACTGGCTTGATCTTCGCCATTCCGGCGCCCGGCTTTCACTAGGAAAAATCACATTCCAGGCCTGGGGTTACGCCCGAAGCTCCAGTCGATCCCGCCGTCAACACGGGTGACGCCGAAACGCGGCGACCGAGCTGCTTTTCGAGCGACAGGGACCACCTCAAGACCGTGTCGCAGCGCAGCCGACACCATGCTCGGCTGCGCCTCTGGGCTCGGCTGCGTCTCTGGGCTCGGCTGCGCCTCTGGCACGCAAGGAGATTCGCGGCGGCAGGCAGAATGATCGCAGGCGCCCTGCAGTCCCGTGCGCACGGCAACATCTGGCTGCCAACGGGAAGCGGATGCCTCCCTTCCCAGCCAGCGACGACCGTGACGGCCGAGGGGCGCCGCGACCGCGGCGCCCCCGGGTTGTCCTCAGTTCTTGTTCACTGCTTCGCGCACGGCGTCCTTGGCACCCCCGACGGCACTCTGGGCCTTGCCCGCGGCCTTTTCAGCGGTGCCCTCGGCCTGGGTCTTGGTATCGCCGGTCACCTTGCCGATCGTCTCCTTGACCGAGCCCTTCGCCTGATTCGCCGCACCGGCGATGCGATCCTTGTCCATGCAATCTCCTCCTTCACTGTCCCACGCAGCCCGCGGGCCGATCGGCCTCGACCGGGCTATCGCAGCAACCAGGACACGCTTGTTCGGTTGCAGCCACCCACAGAGAAGTTTGGAGCGAGACACCGTACGCAACTGAACCGGACGCGCCACGGAAAGTGGTGCGTCCGGCTTAATTCCGCGGCCCGGGGCATGGGCTTGTGGATGCCCGTTCGCCTCCTCACCGACGCCGCCGCGCTCACGGGCCCGGGCCATGCGCGCAGCCCGGTTATGCACGCCCGTGCGGGGTCGGAGCGCTTGGACGTGTTTGCGCACCGTGCTGCGCGAGCCGGCCTTACTGTTCGGCCGCTGCCAGCGTGGTGGCCGCGCGCGGCACCAGGGCCTCCAGCGATTTCGCGCGTGTCTCGATGCCGAACAGCGCCACCAGGATCGCCTGCAACAGCAGCAGCCCGGCCGAAAGGGCGATCACGCCGGCGACGCCGAAGGAATGGAACAGCGGCACCGTCAACTGCGGCGTGACGATCGTCATCAGCCGGCCGGCGGTGTTGCAGAAGCCGTTGCCGCGCATCCGCACCTCGGTCGGGAACAGCTCCGGCACGTAGAGGCCCCACGCGATCGCGACCAGCACGAAGATCGAACTGACCATCAGGAAGCCGACCAGCATGAGCAGGCCGGGGTTGGTGACGAACGGATAGAGCGCGCCGAACACCACCGCGGCGAGCGAGAACCAGATGATGCTGTGGCGCCGCCCCATCCGGTCCCCCAGCAGCATGCCGATCAGCGCGCCGACCGGCCCGCCGAACGACATCAGCGTGGTGTAGGTCAGCGACTTCACGATGCCGATGCCTTGCTGGACCATGAAGGTCGGCAGGAAGGCAATGAAGCCGTAGATCGCGGTGTTCAGCGTGATCAGCACGAACGCGCCGATCAACGTCCGCTCGATCAATCCGCGCGAGAACAGCGTGGCGAGCGACGGCCGCTCCACCACCGGGATCGGCGCGATGCGCGGCGGCGGCAGGACGCGGCCGGCGCCGACCTCGCGCTCGATGGCGGAGAGGATGCGCTCGGCCTCCTCGTTGCGGCCCTTGCTTTCCAGCCAGCGCGGCGATTCCGGCATCGACTTGCGCAGGTACCAGACGATCATGGCACCGACACCGACCAGCACGAACATCCAACGCCAGCCGAAATTCGGGATCACGAGCCGCCCGATCAGCGCCGAGACGAACAGCGAGGAATTGGTGATGACGGCAAGCGCGGTGCCCCAGCGCCCGCGGCTTCCGGGTGGCACGAATTCGCTCAGCAGCACGTAGCCGACGACGATTTCCGCCCCCATGCCAATGCCCATGACGAAGCGGGCGGCGATCAGCCAGCCGATCGAGGGCACCAGCGCGCCGGCCAGCGAGGCGAGGCCGAACACCAACAGGTTCATCTGGTAGGAGAAGCGCCGCCCGTAGCGGTCGCCCCAGATGCCGGCCAGCCACGCGCCGACCACCATGCCGGCGAAGGTCACGGAGATGAAGGTCGCGTTCAGCGCCGGCGTGGACCATTTCCTCGCCACCAGATCGCCCAGCACCGCCCCTTGCAGGTAGATGTCGAAGGCATCCAGGAACGTACCGGCGCCGATCAGGACCAGCATGCGCGTGTGGAACTGCGAAATGTTCAGCCGGTCGAGCCGTGCGCCTGCGTGCACCGCTGCCATCGTTTCCTCCCTTTCCGCCCGGACGGTGATGCCGAGCTTGTCGTCCGGGCCGTTGCCCGGGATATCCGTGATGTCGGGTCGTTCTGCTCAGTACCCGGCGATTTCGTCAACCGCGTGACCGCGCTTTGGAACAAGCACGGTGCGCTGATAGGTCATGAACACGGTGCCGTCCGCCTTGCGGCCGGTGGTCTCGACCATCACGATGCCCTGGGTCGGACGCTTGGCGGACTCGCGCTTCGACAGCACCCGCGACTCGGCATAGATCGTGTCGCCGACGAACACCGGTGCGACCAGCTTGATATCGGTCCAGCCGAGATTGCCGATCGCCTTCTGGCTGACATCCGCGACGCTCATGCCGGCAACCATCGACAGGGTCAGGCAGGAATTCACCACCGGGCGACCGAATTCCGACTTCGCGGCGTAGACGGCATCGAAATGCAGCGGGTGGCCGTTCATGGTCAGCAGCGTGAACCAGGTGTTGTCGGTCTCGCTGATCGTGCGGCCCGGGCGGTGTTCGTAGACATCGCCGACGGTGAAGTCCTCGAAATAGCGGCCGTGGCTTTCGCGGAAGCGGCTCGGGGCGATCTCGCGGGCGATGCCGACCATGGGGCGCCTGTCGTCCTGGACTTGTTCGGACAAGCACGCTAGCCGTGCCGGACCGCAACCGTCAAGGAACCAAGGCCGCCATGCAGCCCCAGGCGGGAGGACCGCTGTATCGCCGCATCCTCGTCCTGCTGCGCGCGGAGATCGCCTCCGGCGCGCTGGCGGTGGGCACCCGCCTGCCGACCGAGCGCGACTTGTGCCGGCGCTTTGGCGTCAGCCGCCATACGGTCCGCGAGGCGCTGCGGCAGTTGCGGGAGGAGGGGTTGGTCGCCTCCCGCCAGGGGGCCGGCTCGATGGTGATCGCGCCGATGCCGCGCCCGCTCTACGTGCATGCGGTCAATTCGGTGGACGAATTGCTGCAGTACGCGGTCGAGACGCGCTATCGGCCGGAAACCGCGGCTTTCGTCACTGCCCAGGGGGCGCTTGCCGCCCGGCTCGGCGCGGCGCCGGGCACCCGCTGGCTGCGGGTGGAAGGGTTCCGCTTCACCGCCGAGGGGGCGCCCCCGATCTGCTGGACCGAGGTGTTCGTGGCCGCCGAATACGGCCGCGTCGGCGACCTGATCGGCCAGCGGGCCGGCCCGGTCTACGCGCTGATCGAGGCGCTGTACGGCGACCGCATCGCCGAGGTGCAGCAGACCCTGCGCGCCGCCGCCCTGCCGGCCGCCGTCGCCGGCGGGCTGGGTGTGGATCCAGGCGCGATGGGCATCGAGGTCGCCCGCATCTATCGCACCGCCGCCGGCAAGGTCGTGGAAGTGGCGTTCAACCTGCATCCGGCGGACCGCTTCGCCTATGCCATCACGCTGCGCCGCGAGTTCGGCTTGACGGCGGCGGAGGCGCGGCGCAGCTTGTCCGTACCAAACTCGGTCCTGGAGACGGACCACACCGCCTGGGAGAAAACGTCATGAACGCGCCGCTTACGACGGTCGCCCCCGATGCCGCCGCGCAGAGCCAGGCCGCGACTCCGCTGGTCGCACAGACGCTCGCCGCCTTCGTCGGCGGGCTGGAATTCTCCGCGATCCCGGCCGACGTGGCGCGGCGGGCGCAGTACCTGATCCTGGACGGCACCGGCATCGCGCTCGCCTCCAGCGGCTTCGACTTCGCCCACCGCACGCTGACTGCGATGCGCGGCCTGGGCGGCGCCGGCGACACGCCGGTCATCGGCTTCCCCGACCGGCTGCCGTTCCGCGACGCGGCGTTGGTGAACGGGCTTCTGGTGCATGGCCTGGATTTCGACGACACGCATCTGGGCGGCGTGGTGCATGCCACCGCCAGCCTCTGGCCGACGGTGCTCGCGGTGGGCGCGCGGCAGGGGGCGAGCGGGGCAGAGGCGCTGGCCGCCTACATCGCCGGCATGGAGGTGGCGGCTCGGCTCGGCGCGGTGGCGAAGGGCGGCTTTCACCAGATCGGCTTCCACCCGACCGGGCTGGTCGGCGCCTTCGCCTGCGCGCTGGCGGCGGGCAAGCTGATGGGGCTGACCGAGGAACAATTGGTGGCGGCGCAGGGCGTGGTGCTGTCCCTCGGGTCCGGCAGCCTGGAATTCCTGGAGGACGGCGCCTGGAACAAGCGCCTGCATCCGGGCTGGGCGGCGCAGGCCGGCATTACCGCGGCAGCGCTGGCGCAACAGGGGTTCGAGGGCGCCCGCCGCGCCTATGAGGGCCGCTTCGGCCTCTACGCGAGCCACCTGCAGGCGCATTACGACCCGGCCAACCTGCCGCTGGCGACAGCGGCGCTGGGCCGGACCTGGGAGATCATGCAGGTCGGCGTGAAGCCCTTCCCCGCCTGCCACTTCACCCATGCCTGCGCCGATGCGGCGATCGCGCTGCGCGCCGGCGGCCTCGATCCCGCCCGCGTCGCCCGCGTGCGCGCGCTGGTGCCGGCCGAGGTGGTCAAAACGGTATGCGAACCGGTCGCCAACAAGCGCCGCCCGGCCAATTCCTACGACGCGCAGTTCTCCATCCCGTTCATCGTCGCGGCCGCGCTGCTGCGCGGGCGGTTCACGCTCGCCGAGTTGACGCAGGAAGCGATCCGCGATCCCGCGACCCTCGCGCTCGCCGACCGCGTGGACTACGAATGCGATCCGAATTCCGGCTTTCCGCGCTACTATTCCGGCGAAGTCATCGTGGCGTTGCAGGACGGCAGCACGCGCGCCCATCGAGAACACCAGAATCGCGGCTGCGGCGATCGGCCGCTGACCGAGTCCGACATCCGCGGCAAATACGACGACAACGCCGCCCGCGTCCTGGCCGCGCCGCGCGCCGGGCGCATCGCCAAGGCGCTGCTGTCGCTCGATAAGGCGTCGGACATGCAGGCGGTCGCCGCCCTGCTGGGCCAGCGCTGACATGCGCGAGTCTGCCCCGGCGGAGCAGGCCCTGATCCTCGACAGCGTCGCGCGCTTCCTCGACCGCGACGTGCGCCCGCATGTGCGGCAGTTGGAGCACGACGACATCTATCCCGGCGAGATGGTCGAGAAGATGAAGGCGCTCGGCCTGTTCGGCGCCACCATTCCGGCCGAGTATGGCGGGCTGGGGCTGGGCGCGCGCACCTACGCAAAGATCGTCGAACAGGTCTCGACGGTCTGGATGTCGCTCAGCGGTATCTTCAACTCGCACCTGATCATGGCAGCGGCGGTGCAGCGCTTCGGCACGCCGGCGCAAAAGGCGAGCTTTCTGCCGCGCTTCGCGTCCGGCGAGCTGCGCGGCGGCCTTGCGCTGACCGAGCCGGATTGCGGCACCGACCTGCAAGCGGTCCGCACCACGGCGCGGCGTGACGGCGACGGTTACGTGGTGAACGGCACGAAAACCTGGATCTCCAACGGCATCCAGGGACGCTGCTTCGCGCTGCTGGTCAAGACCGACCCGAAGGCCGAGCCGCGCCATCGCGGCATGAGCCTGTTCCTGGCCGAAAAGGGGCCGGGCTTCACCGTCAGCCGCAAGCTCGAGAAGCTCGGCTACAAGGGCATCGATTCGGCCGAACTGGTGTTCTCCGATTTCCGCATCCCGGCCGATCGCCTGATCGGCGGGGAGGAAGGGCATGGCTTGCAGCATGCGCTGGGCGGGCTGGAACTGGGCCGCATCAACGTCGCGGCGCGCGGCGTGGGCGTCGCGCAGGCGGCGCTGGACGAGGCGGTGCGCTACAGCCAGGTGCGGAAGACCTTCGGCAAGCCGATCAGCCAGCACCAGGCGATCCAGTTGAAGCTGGGCGAGATGGCGACGCAGGTGCAGGCCGCGCGGCTGCTGGTGGACCATGCGGCGTCCGCCTATGACCTTGGTGAGCGCTGCGACATGGAAGCGGGCATGGCCAAGCTGTTCGCGACCGAGGCGGCGGTGAACGTGTCCCTGGAATCCATGCGGATTCACGGCGGCTACGGCTATTCCAAGGAGTTCACGGTGGAGCGGCTGTATCGCGACGCACCGCTGCTGGTGATCGGCGAGGGCACCAACGAGATGCAGCGCATCATCATCGCCAGGCAACTGATCGCGCGCAACCCGGTCTGAGCCGATGGGACCGCTCTCAGGCCTGCGCGTGATCGCCGTGGAGCAGTACGGCGCCGGACCGTACGGCACCATGCAACTGGCTGATCTCGGCGCCGAGATCATCAAGATCGAGAACCCGGCCGATGGCGGCGACATGGCCCGGCGCGTCGGGCCGTTCTTCGCGGGGCCTGACGACAGCCATTTCTTCCAGAGCTTCAACCGCAACAAGCGCAGCCTGACGCTCGACCTGAAGCGGCCGGGCGCGCAGGCGGTGCTGCATGCGCTGGTCGCCCGTGCCGATGCGGTGCTGGACAATCTGCGCGGCGACCTGCCGGCGCGGCTCGGCCTGACCTATGACGCACTGGCGCCGGTCAATCCGCGCATCGTCTGCGCGCATCTCTCCGCCTATGGCCGCGACGGATCGCGCGCCTCCTGGCCCGGTTACGATTATCTGATGCAGGCGGAAGCGGGCTATCTGTCGCTGACCGGCGAGCCGGACGGGCCGCCCGCGCGATTCGGCCTGTCGCTGGTCGATCTGATGACCGGGCTGTTCGCCGCCTTCGCCCTGCTTGCCGGCGTGCTGGAAGCGCGGGCGAGCGGCAAGGGACGCAATCTGGATGTCAGCCTGTTCGACGCCGCCTTGCAGAATCTCGGCTATCTGGCAACCTGGTATCTGAACGCTGGGCATGTGCAGGGGCGCGAGCCACGGTCCGGCCATCCGTCCCTCGTGCCGAGCCAGCTTTATCGCACGGCCGACGGCTTCATCTTCATCATGTGCAACAAGGAGAAGTTCTGGCCGGTGCTGTGCGGCCTGCTCGGTCATCCGGACTGGGGCGTGGATGCGCGCTTCCGCAGCTTCGAGGCAAGGCTCGCGAACCGGACGCAGGTGAACGAGATGCTCGATGCCGCCCTGGGGGAGCGCACCACGGCCGAATGGCTGGCGCTGTTCGCCGGGCGTGTGCCGGCGGCGCCGGTGAACGACCTGCGCGCGGCACTGGACAGTTCCTTCGTCGCCGAGCGCGACCTGATCCGCCGCTTCCGCCACGACGACGGCGAGGGACTGCGCATGGTGACCACGCCGATCCGCGTCGAGGATGAGGGGTTGCCGCTGCGCGCCGCCCCTGCGCTCGGCGCCGATACCGATGCGATCCTGCGCGAAGCAGGGTTTTCCGATGATACGATCCGCGATATGCGCGCGCAGGGCATCGTCTAGCGAGGGGAACGTCATCCATGCTGCAGACCAGCGACGGTTTGATCGTGCGGAGGCTCGCCGGCGCGGTCGGTGCGGAGGTGTTCGGCGTCGATCTGTCACGCGACCTGGACGACGCGACCATCGCGGCCCTGCGGGCCATCTGGCTCGAACACGGCGTCATCTTCTTCCGCGAGCAGGATTTGCCGCCCGGTCGTTTCCTGGCGCTGGCGCGGCGCTTCGGGCAGGTGATCGAATATCCGTTCCTGCGCGGGCTGGACGACTATCCGGAGATCATCCCGGTGGTGAAGCTGGAGCACGAGCGGACGAATTTCGGCGGCGTCTGGCACAGTGACACCGCCTATCTGGACGTGCCGCCGATGGCCACGATGCTGATTGCGCGCGAAATTCCCCCGCAGGGCGGCGACACGCTGTTCGCCGGCGGCTACGCGGCCTACGCGGCGCTGTCGGACGGCATGAAGCGGATGCTGGAAGGCTTGCGCGCGGTGAACAGCTCGGCGCGCGCGGATGTCAGCAAGACGCGCGAGGACCGGCTGCGCGAGAACGCGCGCAGCGACGCCCGCAAGGAATACGCGGCATCCCACCCGGTGGTGCGCACGCACCCGGAGACCGGCCGCAGGGCACTCTACGTCAACCGCGCCCACACGCAGAATTTCGAGGGCATGACGGAGGAGGAAAGCGCGCCGCTGCTTTCCTACCTGTTCATGCACCAGGAACGGCCCGAATTCACCTGCCGCTTCCGCTGGGCGCCGGGGTCGCTGGCGTTCTGGGACAATCGCTGCGCGCTGCACAACCCGATCAACGACTATCACGGCTATCGCCGCGTCATGCACCGCATCACACTCGCCGGCGATCCGCCGCGCTGACGGCCGGGCCTGTCGGGAACCCGCTCCAACCGCCTGGCGTGCCGCGTGCGACGAAACTGGGCACTGGCAGGCGGTCATACCGCGCTGACCAATTGCCGCAATGGCAGGTCAGGCTCGGTTAGCACATCCTGACGGCTGAACGTCCCCCCGGCCGGCTACCCACGACGTTTCCGGACGAGTCGCGCCGGGCGCTCCGCGGCCACATGTCTCCGCGATCAACTGTGCTTGCCCCTGTGGTGAGGATCACTGGCCGGCTGATTTAAGGCGGAAGCGGCGCCGTTCTGATCCCCGTTGAAGTTAAGCTGTCTCTTGCTCTTGTTGGCGCTGTGGAGATTTGGGCAACGCGGCGGCAGCGCGACGACCATAGCCTCGCGCCGGACCGCCGTACCCGCCCGTTGACTGCCGCCTTGCGATGGTGACTTCCGGGTCTGACCTTAGCGGCGATTGCATGAACGTCGTTGAGGTCGGAAGCGGGTTGAGCGGTGGAGATCATCACCGGGGTGCTGCGCTGCGGGCTGCGCTGGCCGCCGAGCCACTGGCGCGCCGTGAGCCCAACGCCCGCGCCTCCGCTGCCGAGGCGATGGCGGCGCATCTGAAGCTGCTGATCGCCACGCTCCGGCGCGATCGGTGCACGCGAGCGGCAAGGCCGTCACCGGTCAATCATGGACCTATCTGCGCGACGACCGTCCGTTCGGCGGGAGCGCGGCGTCCGCGGCGAAGTTCGCCTACTCCCGCGACCGGCCCGGCGAACCCCCACGGCCGCATCTGGATGGCTGGCAGGGCATTCTCCAGGCCGATGCCTATGCCGGGTTCAACGGTCTCTGCGATGCCGCGCGTCAGCCCGGCCTGATCATCGACGCGGGAACGCAGGCTGCCGGGCGCATGCGCGTCGCAACTTCTTGGCACTCGCCAAGGTCGCGCAGGCGCCGCTCGCCGTCGAGCACGACATTAACGGTCTGCCGCAGGAGCAGCAGCTCACCGTACGCCGCCATGCCGTCGCCCCGCTGCTCGCTGACCTCGAGACCTGGATGCGGGCAGTGCGGGCTCAGATGTCGCGCCATGCCGAGCTCGCCAAGGCCCCGGCCTCACCAGCGCGGCAGTCATCGATTGCGTCGGGACGCAATATTGGACGTGGTGGAACCACCCTATCCATCGTGGCTGCGAGACTGAAGGGACGCCGGCTTCCACGCAGCATACCAGGCATCGAATAGTTCAAGCTGAGTCTTGGCGAAATGGCGCTGCGACGGGCTGAGCTCATCAGTCTCGTTGAAATGGAGCGCATATTCCGCGTCGCCCCGCAACGTCATCAGGTATTTGTAGAACAGAACGAGATCGGCGCCCTCGTCGAAAGACGCCAGCATCGCCAGCGCCTGGTCGAGTTCGGTGGCGGCGCGGCGGGCCTCCACGTCGCCCGCCTGCGCCTTGCGACACAGGGCAACGAGATGCAGCACCTCGTGCGGCAGCACGTTGCCGATGCCGGTGATGGCGCCGGTCGCGCCGCAATTGACGAAGCCATAGAGCACCTGGGTATCGACGCCTACCGACAGCGTCAGCGAGGGATCGTGCCCGGTGATGTGCTCGGCGGCATAGCGCAGCGACGCGGCTCCGCCGAATTCCTTGAAGCCCACGAGATGCGCGAACCGCTCGCGCAGCGCAAAGAACAGGTCCGCCTTCGTCTCATAGCCGTAGTATGGGCTGTTGTAGATCACCGATGGCAAATCAACGGCGGCGGTGAGCACCGCCTCGAAATGCGCGCGCTGGGCGGCGGCACTCGGCCCACGCGACAGTACGCGCGGGATGATCATCAGCCCAGCGGCGCCGCAGGCTTTCGCATGGGCCGCGAGGGAAGCGGCGCGGCGCGTATTCTGCGCGCCGGTGCCGACGACCACGGGCACGCCGGCCCGCACCAGCGCCTCGACCCCTGCCATCCGCTCCTCGTCGGACAGCAGCGGCCAGTCCCCCATCGAGCCGCAATAGACGACACCCGACATGCCCGCCGCCACAAGCTGTTTGGCCTTGCGGACGAGCGCGTCAAAGTCCGACCGGCGGTTGCTGTCGCACGGCGTCATCAGCGCGGGCATCGTGCCGCGGAATATGTTCGTCGTCATCGCTGACGGGTCTCCTGAAATGATCGGTCCTATTGCACCCAGCGGCGCCACGTATCGGTCAGACGATAGCCGGTCGGCCACGGATCGTCAGGGTCGAGCATGAGCTGGCTTGTTCCCGTGATCCAGGCGCGGCCCGACAGATGCGGCACGATCGCAGGCCGTCCGACCACGGTTGCCGCTGCCTCGATGCCGCAGTCGAAGCGCGAACCGATGATGGAGCGGCCGATGAAGTGGTCGCCGACCCTGAGCACGCCGCGCGCATGCAGCACCGCCATGCGCGCTGAACAGCCGGTGCCGCAGGGCGAGCGGTCGATCTTGCCGGGCCGGATCGCAACCGCATTGACCCCCGAGGGAATGCCGCCGTCATCCGACAGGGGGGCGGCGAACTGGCAGAACGAGATGTGGTTCCACTCCGCGTTCTCCGGGTGATGAAAGCCGATCTGCGCATTCGCCGCGGCCACGATCTTCATGCCGAGGATGGCCAGCTCCTCCGCCTCGTCGGGCCGGATGGAGAAGCCAAGCCGGTGCGCATCGACGATCACGAAGCTGTCGCCGCCATAGGCGGTGTCGACGAGGATCGTGCCGAGTCCCGGGACCTCCACCGGCGCGTCGAGACGATCGACGAAGCTCGGGTGATTGCGGATGCGGACGCGCTCGGCCTTGTTGTTGCGGCAGGTGACACGCGCCTCGATCAGCCCGCCCGGCGCCTCGATGCGCAGCGTCGTTTCCGGCTCGACCATCGGCACGATGCCGCTATCGATCAGGACCGTCGCCACGCAGATCGAGTTGGAACCCGACATCGGCGGTGTATCTTCGGGTTCCATCACGATCCAGCCGACATGCGCGGACGGATCCTTCGGTGGCACAAGAAGGTTCACGTGCCGGAACACCCCGCCGCGCGGCTCCTGCAAGACGAAGTTCCGCAGCGTGTTGTCCCGCGCGATGAAGCGCGACTGCTCCCAGATGGTGGCACCCGGTGGCGGCGCGACGCCGCCCACGATGACGTCGCCCACCTCGCCTTCCGAATGGCAGCCGACGATGTGGAGGATTTTGGTCGAGCGCATCGGGCGGCCTCAGCTGATCGTAAAGACGGGATCGCCGAGCACGTCGAACGCCGGGGTGATGCCAAGGCCGGGGTGGTCCGACGCGGTCGTGCAGCCGGCGACCCGCTGCGGCGCGCCCGCGGCGATGCTGACCGTGCCGTAGCTGTTGAAGTCCGTCGCCGAGAAGCAGAACTCCTCGGGCGTCGAGAGCGCGAGATGAACGATCGTCGCGGTCACGATGTCGCCACCCCAGGTATCCTCGATCGTCATCGGTGTGCCCGAGGCGATGCACATGTCGCGCATCAGACGGGCCTTGGTCAGACCGCCGACCTTGCTGATCTTGAGGTTGATGATGTCCATCGCGTCGTCGGCCAGCGCCTTCGCGAGCGTGCCGGCGCCGTCGATCACCTCGTCGAGCACGAACGGCCGCGA
>JAKBCB010000190.1 GCA_021808185.1 Pseudomonadota bacterium | reverse complement strand
CATATCTGCACCACGCTCGCCAGCACCGCCTGCGCCCAGGGCGGTGGCATCAGCAGTGGCAGCGCCAGCAGATGTGCGACCATGCCCAGCACCAGCGGCGCCGACAGTGCTGCGGCGGCGAGCACATGCCAGCCATCGCGCCGGCGCAGCCGCTCGGCCCGCGCGGCTTCCTCGGCCGCGTCCGGCACCGGCGAGGCCTCGTAACCGGCATCGCGCACGGCGGCGATCAGCCGCTCCGCCGCGACCCCCGGGGCCACGTGCACGCGCGCCCGTTCGGTGGCGAAATTCACCGCCACGTCCTCCACGCCGGGCACCTTGCCCAGCGCCCGCTCCACCCGCCGCACGCAGGCGGCGCAGGTCATGCCGCGCACCGCCAGATCCAGCGTCGCCACGTCCGTCTCAACCACCCGAGCGTCCATTTTGCGCCTCCGGGCCATCACATGGGGCTTCCCATCATGGGAAGGTCAAGACCCGGCCATGCGCGCACGCCCCTTGACCTTCCCGCGCGGGAACGCCCCACCTACGCGGGACCGACGACAAGGATCACGAAGATGCTGACACTGACTGTAACCGGCATGACCTGCGAGCATTGCGTCAAGGCCGTCACCCGCGCCGTGCGCGCCGTCCCCGGCGCCGAGGCGGTCGCGGTCGATCTCGACCACGGCCGCGTCACCGTGCAGGGCACGCCGGACGAAGCCGCCGTACGCGCGGCGATCACCGAGGAAGGCTACGATGTCGCCGCTTAGCCAAAGCGGGGCGCGGGCTTAACCGCGCATTATTTGGCTTGCACAAGGATCGGCCCCGGCGGCGGCGTTCGCTGATCGCCGGGACCGACCTTGGCGAGGAACCGCGTGCGAGACCCTACCGCGTCTGCGGCCAACGATTGGGCTGAAGCGGCGCTGGGCTCGATCCGCGCGCACGCGCTGGCCCTGACGCCGCGCAACTTCGCGGTCTGGTACGAATACCATCGCGGCTGCCAGCCCGACCTCAACCGCGTTATCGACATCCTGCTCGGCAACCGGATCAGGCTGGAGGACGACAAGCTCGCGGAGATCCACGCCCGCTTCGTCGGCGAGCCGCACGGCTATCTGGCGCTGCGCGGCACCGCCCAGCGCATCCAGCAGACCATCTCGGACGTGCTCGCCCTGCTGCACGAGGCCGGGCAGGACGCCAACCGCTTCGGCCTCGCGGTGCGCAGCGCCTCCGGCCAGTTCGCCAGCAAGGAACTCTCGATCGAGGGGCTGATTCGTGGCCTGCTGACCGAGGCGCGGGACATGACCGTGCGCGCCGAGCAGATCGAGGCGGAACTGGCACGCAACGCCGAACTGCTGAAAACCCTGCAACGCCGGCTCGACGACACCAGGCGCGAGGCGTTGACCGACGGGCTGACGGGGCTGGCCAACCGCCGGCATTTCGACGAGACCATCCAGGCGCTCGCCGGGCAGGCAATGAACGACGGCATGGAGCTGTCGTTGCTGTTCATCGACATCGACCATTTCAAGGACGTGAACGACCAGTGGGGCCATCTGGTCGGCGACCAGGTGATCCAGCTTGTCGCCGCCACGCTGCGCGAGCGGCTGCGGGAGCGGGATTTCGCCGCGCGCTACGGCGGCGAGGAATTCGCCATCCTGTTGCCCGCCACCCCGCTGCCCGAAGCCGCGGCCATCGGCGACCGGCTGCGCGAGGCGTTCGCGCGGCATCGCGTGGTGGTGCGCGACAGCCACCAGTCGATCGGCACCATCACCGTCTCGGCCGGCGTGGCCGGCTATCACCCCGGCGAGCCGCTCGCCGAATGGGTCCACCGCGCCGACCGTGCGCTGTACGCCGCCAAGCAGAGCGGCCGCAACCGCGTGGTGCGGGACGAGGCGGCCCCCGCCGGATAGCAAAAGCCCCTTCCCGCAAGCAGAGCCGGAGAATCATCCCTCTCGACTCCCACCCGTGAACATTATAGGAACACGGGATGGAGTGGGACGACGCCGCCATCGTGCTGGAAGTCCGACCGTACGGCGAGGCCGACGCCATCGCCGCCGTGATGACGCCCACGCGCGGCGTGCATCGCGGCCTCGCGCGCGGCGGCGCCTCACGGGCGCGGGCGGCGTTGTGGCAGCCGGGCAATATCGTGCGCGCCCGCTGGGTCGGCAGGCTGTCCGAGCAGCTCGGGGCCCTCAGCGCGGAACTGGTGCACCCGGCGGCGGCGCTGGCCATGGAAGACCCGCTGGCGCTGGCGATGCTGCGCGCCCTGTGCGCCGTGGCCGAGGGCGCGCTGCCGGAGCGCGTGGCACATGAACGCCTGTTCGCGGGCCTTTTGCACCTGCTCGCCCATCTGGCCGAGGGGCCGGCGCTGTTCGCCGACATCATCCGCTGGGAGGCAGCCTTGCTCGGCGAGCTTGGCTACGGCCTGGACCTGTCGCCCCCGCCGGCTGGCCGCAACGCGCCGCTCGCCTTCGTCTCGCCGCGCACCGGCCGTGCCGTCACCGAGTCGGACGCGGGCGAGTGGAAGCCGCGCCTGCTCCCCCTGCCCCGCCTGCTGCTGCACGACGAGGCCGGAACGGCGGCGGATTGGCGCGACGGCTTGCGCCTGACCGGGCATTTCCTGGCGCGCGACGCGTTCGGCTTGCAGCATCGCCCGTTGCCGGCGGCCCGCCTCGCGCTGTACGACCGCGCCTCGGCGCTCGCGGAGACCCAGAATGCCTGACGACCTTGCCGGCCATATCGAGGACGCCCCGCTCGCGGACGCGCTGTCCGAGCGGTACCTCGCCTATGCGCTGTCCACCATCATGTCGCGCTCGCTGCCGGATGTGCGCGACGGGCTGAAGCCCGTGCATCGGCGCCTGATCTTCGCCATGCACCAGTTGCGCCTGGACCCGACGGCGGGCTTCAAGAAATGCGCGCGCGTGGTCGGCGACGTGATGGGCAAGTTTCACCCGCACGGCGACGCCTCGATCTACGACGCGCTGGTGCGGCTCGCGCAGGATTTCGCCGCGCGCTACCCGCTGGTCGATGGCCAGGGCAATTTCGGCAACATCGACGGCGATAACGCCGCCGCCATGCGCTACACGGAGGCGCGGCTGACCGAGGTCGCCCGCGCGCTGCTCAACGGCATCGACGAAGACGCCATCGACTTCCGCGCCACCTACGACGGCAACGAGGAAGAACCCGTGGTGCTGCCCGGCGGGTTCCCCAACCTGCTGGCCAACGGCGCGGCCGGCATCGCCGTCGGCATGGCCACCTCCATCCCGCCGCACAACGCGGGCGAGGTGTGCGCCGCCGCCATCGCCATGGTGCGCAACCCGAACATCCCCACCTCGGCGCTGCTGGTGAACATGCCCGGCCCGGACTTCCCCACCGGCGGCGTGCTGGTGGAGGACCGCGCCGCCATCGAGAGCGCGTACGAGACCGGGCGCGGCGGCTTCCGCCTGCGCGCGAAATGGGCGGTGGAACAGGGCAAGCACGGCACCTGGACCGTCGCCGTCACCGAAATCCCGTACCAGGTGCAGAAGGCCAAGCTGATCGAGCAGATCGCGCAACTGCTGGAGGAAAAGAAACTCCCGCTGCTGGCCGATGTGCGCGACGAGAGCACCGAACTCGTCCGGCTGGTGCTGGAGCCGAAGTCGAAGAACGTCGATGCGGCGACGCTGATGGAATCGCTGTTCCGCGCAACCGCCCTGGAAACCCGCTTCCCGCTGAACATGAACGTGCTGACGGCGGACCGCACGCCGCGCGTGATGGGCCTGCGCGAGGTGCTGCGCCATTGGCTCGATCACCGGCACGAGGTGCTGATCCGCCGCTCCCGCCACCGGCTCGCGGCGATCGAGCGGCGGCTGGAACTGCTCGACGGCTTCCTTGCGGTGTTCCTCAATCTGGATGAAGTCATCCGCATCATCCGCTTCGAGGATGAGCCCAAGCCCACGCTGATCGCCACCTTCACGCTGACGGACACGCAGGCGGAAGCCATCCTGAACATGCGGCTGCGCAACCTGCGCAAGCTGGAAGAGATGGAGATCCGCAAGGAGCACGACGCGCTCAGCAAGGAACGCAAGCAGGTGGAAGCCCTGCTCGGCGACGAGAAGCTGCGCTGGAAGCGCATCGAGTCCGAGATCGACGACACACGCCGGAAATTCGGCGCCGGGGCGCTCGGCGCGCGGCGCACCGAGATCGGCACGCCGCCGCCCGCGATCACCATCAGCGACGAGGCGTTCGTCGAGCGCGAGGCGATCACCGTCGTGCTGTCCGAAAAAGGCTGGGTGCGCGCGGTGCGGGGCGTGCGGGCGGACGCGAACGACCAGAAATTCAAGGAAAGCGACAGCCTGCGCCTGCTGCTGCCGTGCGAGACCACGGATCGGCTGTGCCTGTTCGCGAGCAACGGCCGCGCCTACACGCTGCGCGCCGGCGACCTGCCGCGCGGGCGCAACGACTGGCAGCCGATGCGCCTGCTCGCCGATCTCGGCAACGAGGATTCCGTCGTCGCCCTGTTCGTCCCGCGTGAGGGCGCGCGCTACCTCGTCGCCTCCGCAAGCGGCCGCGGCTTCATCGTCAAGGCCGAGGATCTGTCGGCGGAAAAGCGTACCGGCAAGACGGTGCTGAACCTGCGCGAGGGCGAGCCGGCGGTGCTGTGCGTGCCGGTGGAGGGCGATCACCTCGCCATTGTCGGCACCAACCGCAAGCTGCTGGTGTTCCCGCTGGAGCAGGTGCCGGAACTCGCGCGCGGCACCGGGGTGGCACTGCAACGCTACAAGGACGGCACGCTCGCCGACGCCCGCGCCTTCCACCTCGCGGACGGGCTGACCTGGAAATCCGGCGAGCGTACCCGCACCGAAACCGACCTGCGCCCCTGGCTCGGCGAACGCGCCCAGGCCGGCCGCCTGCCGCCGAACGGGTTCCCCAAGACCAACAAGTTCGGCTAAACTCGGGCCTCAAGGACAGTAGAGCGACATATGCCGGATCAAGGCCCCGCGCCGGCTTGGCGCTACGGCAGCTCGCTGCCGCAGCGCCTCAGCCGCAACTATGCGCGCTATCGCGAACGCGGCGGACGGATCGACCTTTACGGCGACGCCGACGCCTATGCGGAGAACGGCCGTTTGCAAGACTGCGAGCGGCTGATGTTCCTGCTGCTCGCCTTCGACCAGATCCACAAGGAAGGGCTGCCGGGCGACGTTGCCGAACTCGGCGTCTACAAGGGTCAGACCGCGACGGTGCTGGCGCGCAACGCGCGCCGGCTCGGCCGCACCTGCTGGCTGCTCGACACGTTCGCGGGCTTCGACGCGAAGGACTTCACCGGCGCGGATGCCGGACGCGGCACGCAATTCGCGGATACCTCGCTCGCCGCCGTGCGTGCCCGCGTGGGTGAGGAGAACACGCGCTACATTCAGGGGTTCTTCCCGGATACGGCGGCGCAACTGCCACCGGACGGGCGGTATTGCCTCGTCCACATCGACTGCGACCTGTACGCACCGATCCTCAGTGCGCTTGAGTATTTCTATCCGCGCATGGTGCCCGGCGGTTTTCTGATCGTGCACGACTACGGCAGCATGGAATGGGACGGGGCCGAGAAGGCGGTGGACGTGTTCTTCGCGGACAAGCCGGAATGCATCGTGCCGTTGCCGGACAGCGCCGGCAGCGTGGTGATCCGCCGCTGGCGCCCGCCGACGCCGGACGGCTCGTGGCTGCGGCAAAAGCAAGCCCTGGCGCTGGACCAATGGCACACGCCCGCGCACAACCAGATCGCCGCTGCTCTCGGCGAAGGGTGGTCGCGGCCGGAAGCCTGGGGGATCTGGGGCGTGGACACCGCGCACACCCTCACCTTCGCCCCGGCGGATGCGGCGTCGCCGGATCTCGTGCTCGAACTGGACGTCCACGCGCCCCTGGTGTCTTCGCGCCCGGAGCTACGGGCCAGTGTCAGCGTGGACGGCGCGGTGGCGGCGGAGTGGCTGTTTTCCGAGGGGCAGAATCGCGGCGTGCGCGCGCTGCCCCTGCCGCGCCAGACAGGCTGGCGCCAGCCGATCTCGGTGACCCTGCGGCCGGAGACGGCGCTTGTGCCGCAAACGGTCAACCCCGCCAGCGGCGACACGCGCCCGCTCGGGATCGCGCTGCACAGGCTGCGCCTGCGCCGGGCCTGACATGCCTGACGAGGCGGCTCCTCGGCTGCCGGTCAGACCGACGAGCAACACCCGCCGGCCTGCAACTGCACCGGCGGGCACGGCCGCGACCCGTACGAGCAGAACACGCAGCAATCTCCCGGCTTGGGCCGCAGCACCGCGCCGCAGCCGGCGCAGTCGTAGAAGAACTAGCAGGCGTCGGTCGGCATCGTCTCGACCTTGCGATGCCCGCAGAGCGGGCAGGTGATCTCGGACTGAAGTTCGGGCTGCATTGGCCGCTCCGCGCTAGAACCGCGTCGTCACATCCGTCAGCCAAGTGGGCGAGTGGGCGACCGCGACACTCTCCAGTGTGTGATCCGCCCCGGTCAGGATCAAGACCGCCACCGCCAGCGCGCCGGCGCCCAGCACCAGTTTGCCGCCCCGCCCCGCGCCCAGCATCCGCCCGCGCCAGCGCCGCATCGCCTCACGCGAGAGGGCGCCGACCACCGCCAGCGGCAGCGCCGCCCCCAGCCCGAACGCCAGCATCACGGCGGCCACGGCACCCAGGTTCTCCCCCTGTGCCGCCAGGACGGAGGCCGCGCCCAGCGTCGGCCCGACGCAGGGGCTCCAGACCGCGCCCAGCACCAGCCCCACCACGAACTGCCCGGAAAATCCCGCCGGCGACAGCCGCGCGAGCAGCCGATGCCCGGCATCGCCCAGGCCGGAGGCGGCGACGGAAAACCGCTCCTGCGCTGCCCCGCTCAGCAGCACCGCGCCGATCCCGGCCAGGACCACGGCGGAGGCGACGCGGAAGAACTCCCCGTCGAACCCGAGCGAAAACCCGATTGTGGCCACGAACAGCCCGACGGCGGTGAACGACAGCGCG
>JAKBCB010000189.1 GCA_021808185.1 Pseudomonadota bacterium | reverse complement strand
TCGAGACCGCGCTGCGGCAGATGGAGCTGTCCGGCTACAACGTGGTGCGCATCACGCTGGACAGCCGATACCTCATCTGGGACGGCCAGAACCTGCGCGGCCCCGGCATCGCCACCGACTTCGCCCACATCCTGACGAATTTCCTGCAACGCGCGCAGTATCACGGGCTGCGCGTGGTGCTGGCGCTGCGCTTCGTGCCGAACAACTATCGCGGGCTGTGGCCGCCCTCGCCATGGAACATCACCGGCGACAACAGGGAGATTTTCAATTCCGCCTACGCGCGGGTGCGCGCCCGCGTCTGGACGGACCTGCTGGCCGCCATCCCGCCCTGGCTTCGCGGCAGCATCTTCTCGCTGGATATCTACGACGAGGCTTATGCCTCCTCCACGGACGCGCCGTTCGTCGGCGTCGGCTGGTTCGTGTTCAACGGCGCGCCGTACCGCATGTTCATCCCGGCGGAGCGGCAGGCGCTGCTGGACGCGGCAACGGTGCCGTGGGCCAACCTCATCATCGCCGCGATCAAGCAGGCGGACCCGGACATGCTGGTCTCCGTCAGCATCGGCTCGCCGGTGCAGGTCGGCCACCCGGGCTACGACGGAGTGGATTCCAGCGTCGGCAACAACAACGAATATCCGCTGCGGCTGACGGCGCTGGCGCGCAGCAACGTGGACTTCGTCGATATGCATTTCTACCCGCTCGGCGTCGGCTACGACAGCGCGGGCGATTTCGACAGCGTGGAACTCAACCCCGCCGTCGTGCTCGACAAGCCGCTCATCATGAGCGAGTTCGGCATGGTGCGGGCGCTGTATCCCGACCCGGTGGAGGCACGGGCCTCGCTGCTGGTGCATCTGGCGACAAGCTGCCGCTACGGCTTCGCCGGCTGGATCCTGTGGGACTGGGACACCACCGAGCGCGGCGACCTGTGGTGGGCGGCGATGCAGGACGATCAGGCGCTGAACAACGAACTCGCCCCGGTGCTGCGGCCGCGCATCTGCGCCCCGATCCCGGCGGGCGATGCCATCGTCTCGATCAACGGTGCCGGGATGATCGTCGCCTCGGACGGGCGGAGCTGGTGCGCCTTCGATTCCTGGCAGCATTTCCTGGACATCACCGGCCTCGATGGGCCGCACGCCGCCGCCTACACCGCGACGCTCCAGCACTACACCCGCGTCCCCCCGGAGATGCGCTACAACGGCATCTGCGGCGCGAAATAGGGCAAGCGCGCGCGGGGGGAAGGCGGTGCCCTACTCCGCCGCGTCCTCGAACGTCTCCGGCGGCAGCGCCGGCGCCTCGGCCTCGTTGTCGTCGAGCAGGTGGCCGGGCAGGGATTTGCCGGCTTTCCCGCCCAGCGTCTTCAACTGTTCCACCTGCCGCAGCACGTTGCCGTTGCCGCGCGAAAGCTGGTTCATCGCGCGGTCGTAGTGCCGGTGCGCGCCGCCCAGCGCCTTGCCCAGCGCCTCCATGCTTTCGACGAAGCCCGCCACCTTGTCGTAGATCTTGCCCGCGCGGCTGGCGATTTCCTCGGCGTTGCGGTTGCGCCGCTCGACATGCCACACGTTCGCGGCGGTGCGCAGCGCGATCATCAGCGTCGTGGGCGTGGCGATATAGACGTTGTTCTCGACGGCGAAGCCGGTCAGGTCCGGGTCCGCGGTCAGCGCCGCCGCCAGCGCCCCTTCGATGGGCACGAACATCACCACGTAGTCCAGCGCGCCATCCGCCACGCGGTGATAGTCCTTGGCCGCGAGCGTGCGCACATGCTGGCGCATCGAGGCGGCGTGGCCGCGCAGCAGGCCCATGCGCTCCTCCTCCGTCTCGGCGGCGACGGCGGCGGCGAAGGCGGTCAGCGAGACTTTCGCGTCGATCACGATGCGCTGCTCGTTGGGCAGGCGCACGATCACGTCCGGGCGCAGCCGCTCGCCCTCGTCGTTGGTGTAGCTGGTCTGCGTCTCGTATTCCTGGCCTTCGCGCAGGCCGGATTTCTCCAGGATGCTGGCCAGGATCATCTCGCCCCAGGCGCCTTGTGTCTGCGACTTGCCTTTCAGCGCCTGCGTCAGATTGTGCGTCTCGCTGCTCATGCGGGCACTGGTCTCGCTCAGGGCCTTGATCTGCTCGGCGAGGCGGGCGCGTTCCTTCTCGCTGTCGGTGTGGGCCGCGCGCAGGCTTTCCTGGAATTCGAGGATTTTCTGCCGCAGCGGGTTCAGCGTGCCGTCCAGTTGCTCGATGTTCTTCTTGGCGAAGGTTTCGCCGTGGCGCTGCATGATCTCGTCCGCCACCACCTTGAACTGCTGCGTCATCGCCTCGCGCGCGGCGTGCAGCAGGGCAAGCTGTTTCTCCGCCTGCTGGCGTTCCTGCGTCAGGGTTTCGCCCAGCGTGGCAAGGTCCGTGCGCAGGCGCCCGATCTCGGCGCGCTGCGCGGCCGCCTCGTCGAGCGCGGCTTGCAGCGCCTCGTTGGCGCGGCCGAGCGCCACGGTGCGTTCGGCGACCAGCGCCGCCTCGTGCGCGTGCAGGCGTTCGCGCTCGGATTTCTCGGCGGCGAGCCTGTCCGCGCGGGCGCGCAACTCCGCCTCCAACGCGCGCGCCTCGGCCAGCGCGGCCTCGCGCTCGGCCAGCGCCGCGACGCGGCCGGCAAGCTCGATGTCCGCGCGCACCTGTGCTTCGCGCGCCCCGTCGCGGGCGCGCACCGCCTCGCGCGTGGCGGCCTCGGCGGCGTCCAGTTGCGCCGCCTTGTGCTCGGCGATGGCGAGGCGCTGCGTCATGTCCGTCGCCACCGCGCGCAGCGCCGTCAGTTCCTCGGCGTTGCCACCACCGACGCGGCGGCCGAGCAGCAGGAAGACGACCGCGATCACGATCAGCGCCACGGCCATCGTGGCCAGATACATCGGCTCCATGTGCCCTCCTCCGGGCCGTCCTGCCTGCCGTGGTATGTGCCACGGGGTGCGCGCGCAGGCGTTAACGCCACCGAGGATGCGCCGGCATAATCGTTTCGGCAACCGCGCTTCCACGCGGGAGCGGCCGGCCCGATCCAGCCCGCTCACACGACTTCCGGCAGGTCGCTCACACCACGCATTGAGGCTTGGCCGCAACACCCTGAAAAAATGGCGTAACTACCCAACAGGCATCTTGTGCCCTGAACGCAACCATGATGCAATGACATGCACTGGCCCCCGAAACCCCATCCGGGCCGGGTGATTGGAGCCGCGAATGACCGCGCTGGCCGCCCCCTACACCCTGCTGCGCCGCGATGGCGAGGCCCGGATCTCGCGCCCGGAGCCGTCGCACCGCACGATGGGCCGCCATGTGTCCACGCCCGTCGATGTGCTGCCGGAGCGGCGCGCCGGCCTGCTGCGGCCGGAAGCCGCGCGGCTGATCGCCGAGCGCAACTTCACCGTCGCTTTTCAACCGGTTGTGCGGCTGGCCGACAGCCGCCCGGTCAGCCACGAGGCGCTGCTGCGCCTGCGCCCGCTGCCCGGCGGGGCGAGCCAGCCGGCGCGGCCATTCGTCGATGCGGTGCAGGGCTGGGGCCTCGGCATGGCGCTGGACGAGGCGGTGCTGGATGTGGCGCTGGCCAGTTGGCCGCGCGCGGCGGACACCCCCATGTCGGTGAACATCGGCGCGCGCTCGCTGGGCGACCCGGTGTTTTTCGCCCGCGCCCTGGTCCGCCTCGGCGGCGAGGGGGCGACGGTGGCGCTGGAAATCGCCGGCCCGCGCGATGCGACCGACCTGCCCGCCATGATCGCCATGGTCCCGGCGCTGCGGGCCGTGGGCGTGCGCGTGGTGCTGGACGATTTCGGCCCCGACGAGGTCAGCCTCGCCTGCATCCGCCAGACGCGCTTCGACGAGGTGAAGCTGTCCGGCGCCGTGGTGGGCGAGGCCGTGGCCAGCGAGCGCGGGCGGCGCCTGCTGCGCGCCCTGGTGCGGCTGGCCGATGCCACCGGTGCCCGCACCGTGGCCAAGCTGATCGAGACGGTGCCGCAGGCGCGGCTGATGCGCGAGTTGGGCGTCGGCCACGGCCAGGGCTGGCTGTTCGGCGCCCCGGTGCCGATGGCGACGGACCGGCGCCGCCGCGCGGCATAGCCCCGCCCGCGCGGGGGGCGTTCAGGGATCGTTGATCCGGCCGCGCTAGCTGCTGCACCCCATGAGCATCTTATGGGAAGCCGCCTCGCGCCTCGCGGATGGCACCGAAGCACCGGAGGCGCAGGCCGCCCCGGTATCGCCGCACACGGCGTTCGCGCGCGCGGTCTGGGCCGAGAAGGGTTGCGCGCCGCTGGTGCTGGAGGGGCCGGCGCTGGCGGCGGCAAAGCGCCTGTTCCTGCGCCGCGCGGCAGCACTTGGGCATCGGCGCACGCGCGATCCGCGCCTGCGCGTGCTCGCCGGCACGCGGGCGCTGCCGGCGGAGATCAGCGGCGAACGCTGGCAGGTGGCGCTGCCGGCCGGGACACAGGCGGTGCGCCTGCTCTCCCGCGTCTGGGTGCCCGCGCATATGCGCCCGCACGAAACCGACACCCGCGCCCTGGGTGTCGCCATCGCGCGGCTCGCGCTGGACGGGCGGGCGGTGGCGCTGGACAGCCCGGCGCTGGCCGAGGGCTGGCTGCCGGCGGAACCGGACTGGCGCTGGACCGACGGCGCCGCCGTGCTGCCGGTGGCGGGCGCGCGGGTGGTGGCGTTCGATCTGGCGATGGCGGGGGAGTACTGGGCGCGCCCGCCCGGCTAGTTCTGCCCCGGCGCGCCCCCCGCCGGCGCGTAGCGCACGCAGTTGGTGCGCCCGCTGGCGATACAATCCTGTTGCGACATGTACTCGTACACGCGCGGAAACACCCACACCCCGGCCACCAGCGCCACCACCAGCAGCACGAAGGCGATGCCGGGCAGCAGGCTGGATTGTCGCTTGGGCTGGTCGTCGGGCATGGGTCTCATATTTGTGGGTGGTCAGGAGATGCCTGAGACCGGCACGATCAACCAACGGCGAACTTAGGGAGGCAGTGGGACAGATCGCTTGTTGTTGGTCAAAATGTGGCTGCCAGCCGGGGGGGCGTTTCCGCACCGACGCTCGGCGTTGGTGGCGCCTCAGCAACTCGCAACCTGCCGGCCGGAAAATCTTGGCCATCAACCTGGAGCCAAACATCGATCAGGTCGCCGACCCTTAGCGGTGGGAACCTAAGCTGCACGGATATTTGCATCGTGCAGGCAGAGAACGGCGATGACGGCTTGTCTATGGCGCCTAGCGTGGATGGCTGCGGAATTTGTTGCACACTGGACGGAACGCCTGGAACATCGATCCTGATCGCAATATGTTTCGGAAAGTAATTCCGCGACCATTTTGCAATCAGGAGAACATATAATCTATCTACTGGCGGCAACATTGGAGATATAAGCAAATCTCCCGAGTATTGCCCTATTAATATCGATTTCCCCGATTGTTCAATTCGAATATCGTCAAAAAACAACGCAACAGCAGTTACAGGAGGGATTTCGTCGGTCATCATATCACTCGCATTTTCACCTGCGGCTCGACCGTAGAAAACTGCATGATCGAACCCGATGTCGCAGCACCAGGAGCAGCAGAAATCATGACAACGGGACAACCGATATGATTGCCTTTAGTCACTGCATCTTCGTTATGCCGCAAGGAGAAATCCCACACTCGCCCCAACGCGCGCGCATAGAGCACGGCGGTCGACACGCGCATATCGCCTTCTCCGCCAAGGAACCGACTAACAGACGACGGAGCAATATCAAGACGTTTGGCAAGCTGATTCACGCCGACACCACCTTCCTGGGCGGCACACATTATGAGATCGCGAATCTCGCGCAGAACCAGATCCACCGCCAGTTCATCCGGATTTGGGTCGATCGTGCCGACCTCTCCGCCAAAAATCTCGGCGGCCTCGGCAGGAGAAAGCTCACTTCCGGTCATCTTGCCGACAGTCCCCGATCAAGGTTTCAACATCGGAGGTTTCATCCTTATCCGACGAATCCATCCGGCTCAGCAGTTTCATGACATCGCCCCCGTACCGTCCATAGAGCGTAGGATCACCGTGCGTGCTGTCCGCCAAATCAAGCCGAAGCGCTACGAAAACCCCTGCTCGCACGAAAAAACCGAAGGTACGCGTCGCTTGAGTCCGCATTTCGACCACGGGCGAGTAGCCATCTCGCATTCGCTGAAAGGGAGGTTCCATCCCGAACCCCGCCTTGCGGATCAACTTTTCTCTTGGAGTACCGATGACAAAGGTCTCGATCAACCCATTGAGCTGTCCGCGAACCGATGGGTCAACCGTTGGATCGAGCGACACAACACCCCCCTCAGACGCTCGTTCGTCGCCAGTCGGCGGAACATCACGGGCATCGTCCCACCAGCGCATTTGCCGCCCCGCCGGCCCTGGAAGGCGGAGCCATCCCTCACGCCACTTTTCCGAAAAATAGAAACTACGCATCGCCAATCGCCTGCCACCGGGTTCCCACGGCCTCAGCAGCTTCTCTGTCACCAACGTAGATAGCGTTAACGGCAAAGACAACACCCTTCAACCCAGCGCACCGCAGCCCCGTTCAGATCGGGCAGCGGTCGTCAAACCCCTCCGCAGTGATCGGTCAGATAGCTTCAAAGACAACAACCGATGTGATGATCACAACACTGAAACAAAGCAGGAACGCCGGCGTAATGCAATATGTCGCGCCGCCCGCGCCCGCCAGGCCCACACCATCATCTGCCGCTCGCCCATCTTCTCCGGCGGCGACGTGGCGTCCGGGGCGGCGGCGCGCTCGGGAAGCAGCGGGCACACCACCACGTCCAGCGAGGTTCCCTACCGGCCATAGAACTAGGCATTCATACAGGTACCGGTGTGCAGCACCAGCGCCAGAATCGCGGCGATGGTCATGCGGTCCCGCCGTTCGCAGTCGGCGCGGCCGCCGGGCTGCTGCGGTACAGCAGATCGGTCTTGCGCTCGCTGCCGGCGCTCGATCCCACCCAGTAGCCGACCACGCT